>NZ_LLXS01000034.1:0-25955 GCF_001431585.1 Stenotrophomonas pictorum JCM 9942
GGCGCGTCACCGGGAAGGGCGGGGGGAGTCGGCAGATCGGTCATAGCTGGTTTCTCATCTGGATCAGCAGTCGGATGCGCTCGCGCAGGGCGGTGTCGTCCTGCGAAGCGGGCAGTTGCAGGGCGCTCTGCACGCGGGCCAGCGGCCACTGCAGATGCTCGGCGATGGCGTGGGCCTGGGCATCGCCGGTCAAGGCCGCGGCCAGCGGCGCGCGCCGGCGCAGACGGGCCAGGAAGGCCTGACGCACGGCGTCGTACAGCAGCGGCGTCTTGCCGTAGCGGTGCAGGTGTTCGCCGCTGGCGCGGACGTGTTCCAGCAGTGAGCGCCGTTCCTCGCGCGGCGAGGGCAGCAGCGCACCAAAGCGCTGACTGCGCGCCCACAGCCAGGCCAGCATCGCCAGCAGCAGGGGCAGCCATACCGGCCAGCCGCGCTGCAACACCATCTTCCACAGCGAGGGCGCCTGCACCGCGTAGACCAGGTGGACCGTGCCCTTGCCGTAGTTCGGGGCCAGCAGCAGGCGGGCCAGATCGCGATGCGGGATATCGCGCAGGCCGCCCGTCGCGCCGTTGCCATTGCGCAGGAAGTCCATGTCGGCCAGTACGTCCACGCGGCCGATACCGTAGCGCAGGCGCGCATAGGCCAGGGTGTCGTCCAAGCCATCGCCCCAGTGCAGCTCGATACGTCGGCTGCCGGCGAGATTGAAGCGGGTGCCCGAACAGAACTCCTGATGCCGCTCCTGGGCGGCGACCTGCCAGGGCTGGCAGCGCGCCGGGACCTCGCTGGGGAGGATGCCCAGGCGGCCCAGCAGTGTGGCGGGGCTGTCGGGGCGGTCATCCCCGGCCGCAGGCACCTGCAGCAGCAGATGGCCGCCGCCCTGCACCCAGTCCAGCAGCGCGTCCACCTGCGGCCGCGTCAGCTGGCGCGGATCCTCCAGCATCAGCACGGTGTCGTGTGGCTGCAGCGCCATTGCCGGCAGGTCCAGCTGGCGCCGCGACTGCGCGCTCACGCCATCCTTGCGCAAGGCCTCGCGCAGCGCGAACAGCGGGTTGTAGGTGGGTTCGCCATAGGCCGGCAGGGTGATCTGCTCGGGCACGCGTTCGAAGCTGCGCAGGAACCAGACCACCGCCGCGGCGCCCACGGCCAAGGCCAGCAGGAGCAGTGCCGCGTTGCGCCAGCGCGGACTCATGCGGGCCACCCGTAGTGGCGCTGCAGATCCTCAAGCAAGGCGTCGAACTCGTCGGCGCTGGGCAGGCGGCCGGCATAGGCGGCGTACTGCCAGGTGCGCACCATGCGCGCGAACAGCTGGCGGTCGGCGTCCACCGGCATGCGTCGCGACGCGCGCAGGCACTGGGCTTCGGTGGCACCGGGCGGCAGCACCACATCGGCGCGCTGGCCCAGCTCCTCCACCGCGGCGCGGTACAGCAAGGCCAGTGCGTGACGCGGCTTGCCCTCGCGCCACAGCCGGCGTGCGCTGCCGGGGATGTCCGGCGGCAGGCTGTCGGGCAGTTGCAGCGCTTCCTGCGTGACCGGGGACTGCACGGTGCGTTTGCGCCGGCCACTGCCACGCAGCCACGGCAGCCACCAGCGGGCGGTGAGCAGCAGCGCGATCAGCAATGCGCCAACCACGATCCACAGAAAGCTCTCGCTGACCAGCGCCAGGAGCGTGCGGATGCCGTCCAGGTCCGGCGCCCACTTGTCGCCCGGGGTGTCCCGTTCCTGCTGCGTGGCATCTTGCGTGCGCTTCCAGCGGCTGACGTTGCGCTGGGCGCCCAGCTGCGGGTCTTCGTAGGCGCGTGCGGCCGCCTGGCGGAAGCTGGCGGTATCGGCGTGCGTGGGGCCGAACACGGTCGCTGGCGTTGCGCCGCTCGCCGCATGTGCCGCCAGGTGCTTGTGATTGGCGTGTTGCTTCTGCAGGTCTGCAGCGCCGTCCTGGGCCTGGGCGGAATCACCGGGCAGGGCGATGGCCAGCACCAGCAGCAGGAGCGGGGCCAGCCGCGCCAGGCGGTCGCGCATCCGGCGGAAGGCGATTTCCACATCCCAGGCCTCCAGCTGGGTGCGGCGGTTGAGGTACAGGCCGAAGCCGGCCCCGCTGTAGAACGGGCCGACCAGTGTCAGCGCCGCCCACGCCAGCAGGTTGAAGCCGATCCACGCCCACGCCGGGGTGTCCTCGCCGATCAGCGACCACGCCGCGCGCAGCGATTCGGACAGCAGCTCCAGCGGCACGAACATGAACACCAGCGCGATCCCGGCCAGCTGCAACACCCACTCGAAATGCCAGCACACCAGCGTCAGCAGGCTGGCATGGCCATAGCTGGCACCGCCCAGCACCCGCCGCCGTTGCCGGCGCTGCGCCGGGTCGCCGCCTTCGAGCAGATCCACCGGCATCATCAGCGACCGCGCTGGACTGAGCCGCCGCCACAGCAGATACGGCCACAGTCCGCGCCAGCCCCAGCTGCGTTGCGCGCGCAGCGTCTCGCCGGTGCCCGGGGTGGCACCGAAGGCGCCGCGCGAGATCACGTACAGCGGGATGCGCTCGAACACCGGCTTGAGCCACCACAGCGCGAACGCCGCCAGCCAGAAATTGTCCAGCCACCAGCCGGCCAGGTTCAGCAGCGCGAACACCGGCAGTGTCAGCAGCAGCCACGGCTTCCAGATCGCGCCGGCGTGGCGGCGCACCAGCGCGGTGCCCAGTTCCATCGCCTCCCACGGCGAGCGCGCGCGCAGCACCACGTCGAGCTGGTCAATCCGCATGATCCGCTCCCCGCCCGCCGCGCCACAGCCAGAAGATCACCAGCGCCCACAGCACCCCGGAGACGCTGAACTTGCCCCACGCCGGCACAGCCGCGGTGGAGGACCAGAACGCCTCGATGAAGGCGGCCACCAGCAGCATGAAGGCCACGCCCAGGCACAGCCGCGCGCCGATCACGCCGCCTTCGACCAGCGCGTCGATCCGGCGCTTGCGTCCGGGCGCCAGCAGCCTCAGTCCGAGCTGCAGGCCGGCGCCGCCGGCGATGACGATGGCGGTCAGCTCGAACGGCGCATGGCCGACCACGAAACGCCAGAACGGATCGCCGAAGCCGACCTGCTGCAGGTGCCCGGCCACCGCGCCGATGGTGATGCCGTTGAACAGCAGCACCAGCACCGTGCCGATCCCGGCCAGCAGGCCGCTGGCGAACGTGCGCAAGCCGATGCTGATGTTGTTCATGATGTAGTGGCCGAACATCGCCCAGTCGGTGCCGCTGTCGCGGCCCAGGCGGTCGGCGGCCGGGTCGTACATCTTTTCCATTTGCGCGATCTGGCGCGGGTCCAGCAGCAGGTGGATCAGCTCGGGCTGGTATTGCAGCAGCACGAAGATGCCGACCAGTGGCAGCACGAACAGTGCGCACGCCACCGCCATCGCGGCGGCCTGGCTGCGCACCAGCTGCGGGAAATCGGCAACGAGGAATTCCACCGCGCGCTGCCAGCGCGGGGCCGGGGTGCGGTACAGCAGGCTGTGGCCACGCTGCATCAGCTGCTGCAGGCGCTCGACCAGCTGCGGGCTGTACCCGCGGCGGCGCGCCAGTGCCAGTTGCTGGCACAGTCGCCGGTAACGTTCGGGAATGGTTTCATCGCCGGGCAGGTCCGGGTCCCGCGTGCCGCGCGCCTTGCGCGGGTTCTGGCCTCGGCGTTGCAGCCAGTGCTCGAACTGCTGCCATTCGTGCTGGTAGCGGGCGACGAACTGTTCCTGTCTCATCGCCGCCCCAGCAGCCAGTTGGCCATCGCATACAGGCGCAGCACGCCGGCCTGGCCGCGCGCCTCGCTCAGTACCGAGGCGATATCGCCCAGCTCCTGCTGCCGCGCCGGAGACAGCGCCGGGGCACGTTCGGCGAAGGCCATCACCGCCCTCTGTTCACCGGGCTGCAGTGGCAGCGGCGGGACCAGCGCCGCGTCGGTGCGGGCCGGCACCGGCGCGGTACGCGGCGGCAGATGCACCACCAGCGTGCCGGCGACCAGATCGCCCAGGCGGCGGCCGTACGGGTCGTACAGGCAGCAGATCAATCCCAGTGCGTAGCCGAACGGGAGCATGTCCACGGTGCGCAGCAGGTTGCGCACGATCGCCGCCATCCAGCCCAGCGGCGCGCCGTCGCGGGCGATCACGCGCAGTCCCACGGCCTTCTTGCCCAGGGTCTGTCCCAGCCAGACCTCGAGGATGATCGGATAGGCCCAGAACATCAGGAACATCAGTCCCAGATACAGGCCCTGGCCCAACCCGCCGAGCAGCGCCAGCAGCGGGCTCATCAGCGTCAGCACGCCAACGCGCACCATCAGATCGATCAGCCAGGCCAGCGCCCGCGGCACCGGCCCGGCGGCGGGCAGCTGCAGGGGCACGCCCTCAGGCGTGATCACTTCGCGGTAGGTATCCAGCATCGCTGGCGCCGGTGTCACGGCACCACCGCGGCGATGTTGAGGTAGGCCCGGCAGCGCGGGAAAGTCCGGTTTCCAGCCCGGACAGGTGCCAGGGGCATGCGGGTCTCGATGGCGTCCTTGATCAGCGGCGACTTTAACCGCGGTCCTGTGGAAAGCCCAGCCCACCGTCGCCTGCAACCACCGCCGGGATCAGCCGGGCATCGAGCGGTACTGGTCCTTGACCTTGACGTAGTGGTCGGCCGAATAGCGCAGGCCTTCGATGTCCTTGTCGCTGAGCTGGCGCATCAGCCGCGCCGGGTTGCCGGCCCACAGCTCGCCGCTGCGCACCACCTTGCCCGGGCCGACCACCGCACCGGCGGCGATGAAGGCGTTTGCCTCGATCACCGCGCCATCGAGGATGCACGCGCCCATGCCGATCAGGCAGTAGTCGCCAATCGTGCAGGCGTGGAGGATGCAGCCGTGGCCGACGGTGACGCCCTCGCCGATCAGGGTCGGAAAACCGCCCTTGTTGTACGGACTGTCGTGGCTGACGTGGATGATGGTGCCGTCCTGCACATTGCTGCGCGCGCCGATGCGGATGTGGTTCACATCGCCACGGATCACCGTGCCCGGCCAGATCGAGGCGTCATCGCCGATCCGCACATCACCGATGATCGTGCACGCCGGGTCCACGTACACGCGTTCGCCCACAACGGGCATCTTGTCCAGGAAGGGGCGCAGCGAAGTCATGGCGGAATTCATCGGTGGGATTGCAGTCACGATGATACGCAGTGGCGCCACCGCGTCCCAGCGCGCTGCGGCGCTGGCGCGGCATGCAATGCCTGCACCGGCCCGACGCACAGGGAGCAGCAAGCCTCCACGCCATGGCGGTTACTCGCCGCAGCGATGCCGCGTGCTACTCAGGCCACCTTGCCGCGGCGCGCGCGCTCCAGATGCACCAGCAGCAGCGAGATCGCCGCCGGGGTCATGCCGGGAATGCGCTGGGCCTGGCCGATGGTCTGCGGGCGCACCCGCTCGAACTTCTGCAGCGCCTCGGCCGAGAGGCCGTGCACGGCGGCAAAGTCGAAGCCCTCGGCGATCACGGTGTTCTCGTGGCGCTGCTGGCGTTCGATCTCCACCCGCTGGCGATCCAGGTAGCCGGCGTACTTGACGCTGATCTCCACCTGTTCGGCCACGCGCGGATCGTCCACCCCCGGGCCCAGCGACGGCACCTGCATCAATTTGGCGTAGTCCAGCTCCGGGCGCTTGATCAGGTCCAGCACACTGGTCTCGCGGGTCACCGCCACGCCGGTGGCCTCGGCCACTTCGCGTCCCAGCGCGTTGGCCGGGGTGGCCCAGAGGCCGCGCAGACGCGCGCTTTCGCTGGCCACCGCCGCCTGCTTGGTTTCGAACGCGGCCCACCGCCGGTCATCGACCAGGCCCAGCTCGCGCCCGGTCGGCGTCAGCCGCGTATCGGCGTTGTCCTCGCGCAGCTGCAGCCGGTACTCGGCGCGGCTGGTGAACATGCGGTACGGCTCGCTGGTGCCGTGGGTGATCAGGTCATCGACCAGCACACCGATATAAGCCTCGTCGCGGCGCGGGCTCCAGCCGTCCTTGCCCTGCACGAACAGCGCAGCGTTGATGCCGGCCAGCAGGCCCTGCGCGCCGGCTTCCTCGTAGCCGGTGGTGCCGTTGATCTGCCCGGCGAAGAACAGCCCGGACACCTGGCGGGTCTCCAGCGTGTTCTTCAGTCCGCGCGGATCGAAGAAGTCGTATTCGATGGCGTAGCCGGGACGGGTGATGTGCGCATTCTCCATGCCGCGGATCGAACGCACCAGTTCCAGCTGCACGTCGAACGGCAGCGAGGTGGAGATGCCGTTGGGGTAGATCTCCACCACGTCCAGGCCTTCGGGCTCGACGAAGATCTGGTGGCTGGCCTTCTCGGCAAAGCGCACCACCTTGTCCTCGATCGACGGGCAGTAACGCGGGCCGATGCCTTCGATCTGGCCACTGTACAGCGGCGAACGGTGCAGCGCGCCGCGGATGATGTCGTGGGTGCGCTCGCTGGTGTGGGTGATCCAGCAGCTCACCTGCCGCGGGTGCTCGGCCACATTGCCCAGGTAGGACATCACCGGCAGCGGATCGTCGCCGGGCTGTTCGTCCATCACGCGGTAGTCCAGCGAGCGGCCGTCGATGCGCGGCGGGGTGCCGGTCTTGAGCCGGTCGATCACGAACGGACGCTCGCGCAGGCGCGCGGCCAGGGTGGTCGCCGGCGGATCGCCCATGCGCCCGGCGGTGTACTGGGTTTCGCCGATATGGATCTTGCCGGCCAGGAAGGTGCCCGCGGTCAGCACCACCGCAGGCGCATGGAAGGTCAGCCCGGTCTGGGTGATGGCGCCACGCACCGCGTCGCCCTCGATCACCAGATCGTCCACCGCCGCCTGGAACACGGTCAGGTTGGGCTGCGACTCGACGATGCGGCGGATCGCCATGCGGTACAGGTTGCGGTCGGCCTGGCAGCGGGTGGCGCGCACCGCCGGGCCCTTGGAGGCGTTGAGCGTGCGCCACTGGATGCCGGCCAGGTCGGCGGCATGCGCCATCGCCCCGCCGAGGGCGTCGATCTCCTTGACCAGATGCCCCTTGCCGATGCCGCCGATGGCCGGGTTGCAGCTCATCGCGCCGATGGTTTCGACGTTGTGGGTCAGCAGCAGCGTGCGCGCGCCACCACGGGCGGCCGCAAGGGCGGCCTCGGTGCCGGCATGGCCGCCGCCGATGACGATGACGTCGTAGTGGGAGAAGGAGTCGCTCATGGCGTGGGATCGGAGTCGGAAGTGTGAGGTCCGTCGGCAGGCCTGAATGGGCGCGCCAGCCGACGGGGTGTCGATTTTACCGCCAATGGTCGCGCGGCTGCGGCGGACCTAAAGTTGGCATGCAACCTGCAGTTACCCCCTTGCACCCAGCGTGGCATGCGACACAGGCGCAGCAAGGTCGGAATTGGAACAGGGGCCGACCGGAGCGCACGCTGGGGTAGCACAGGGGCCGGTAGTCGGGGGACTGCCGGCCCCGTTCTTTATCCAGGCGGTACCGCGGTAAAAGCAGGAAAAACAAAGCCCCGGGAGACCGGGGCTTTGTTCTTTATTAAGGCGCCGATGTCCGACAGGGCCGGAACAGGGGGGATCCAGATTTCCTGACGGACATCGACATGGATAGGTCCGGATGAAGCCGGTTTGGGTCAGTTTGCGACGCAACCGGTCACCACGTGCCGCCAAGATTGCCCAAGTCTTCGCCGATTGCAACCCTTTTAGCGTTCCTGGATGCGGGCTTCCTGCCGTTCACGGTTATGTGACGGCTGTCGGGCAGGTGCCGCCGGTCGCGGCTGCATCGCCGGCCGCGGCGCAACCGCCTGGGGCCTGGGCATCGCGCGCTGCACCGGCTGGACGGCGGCCGATCGCGGTTGCTGCGGGCGCTGCAGCCGGTCCAGGTCCCGCCACGGTGACTTGCCACCGCCGCCGTTCACCGGCGGGGTCGGGCGCGGCGGCCGTGGACCATGGCCGTTTCCATCGCCATTGCCCGGACGCGGGCCATGGCCCTGCTGCGGCGGGCGCGCTGGCGGACGGTGGTTGTGCGGTGGGCGATAGATCGGATAACGCCCGCCGTAACCGCCATACCCGTAGTAGCCGCTGCCGTAGCCGTAATAACCGTCATAGCGGCCATAGGGATAGCCATACGGGTAGCTGTACTGCACCGAGGGCGAGCCGTGGTAGTAGCCGCCTGCGCCGCCGCCGACATAGTCGTAGGTTGCGCAAGCGGACAGACCAAGCAGCAGCCCGGCGGCAATGTTCAAGCGCTTCATGATGCGTGTCCCCCCGTGGGTGTGGTGCCAGCTTCGGCGGACCGCGTTGAATCGGTCCTTAACTCCGTCCGGCGGAACTGAATGATGGCCATCGCAACCACCGAGATGGTCCGATGCTTGGGGCCTACGTTAACCTTTCTGCATGAAAGAACTTTCCCTGCCCGGAGCGGCCGATGTGCTGGCAGCGGCGGCACGCATCGCACCCCATGCCAGCGTGACCCCGGTGCTGCGCTCGCAGGTGCTGGATACGCTGAGCGGCGCGCGCCTGCACTTCAAGGCCGAGCATCTGCAGCGCAGCGGTGCGTTCAAGTTCCGGGGGGCCTGCAACGCGGTATCGGCGCTGACGCCGGAACAGGCCGCGCGCGGGGTGGTGACCCATTCTTCCGGCAACCATGGCGCGGCGCTGGCGCTGGCGGCCCAGTCGCGCCGCATCCCGTGCCATGTGGTGGTTCCCGAGGGCGCGGTGGCGGCCAAGCTGGCCAATATCGTCCGCCATGGCGCGGTGCTGTGGCGGTGTGCGTCCACCCAGGCCGCGCGGGAGGCCGAATGCGCGCGGGTGCAGGCCGAGACCGGCGCCATGCTGGTGCATCCCTATGCCGATGCGAAGGTGATCGCCGGGCAGGGCACCGCGGCGCTGGAACTGCTGCAGCAGTGCGATACGCCGCTGGATGTCCTGGTGGTACCCGTGGGCGGTGGCGGCCTGGCCGCTGGCACGCTGCTGGCACTGCAGCAGGCGGCCACACCGTGCGAGCTGGTGCTGGCCGAACCGGCCGGCGCCGACGACACCGCGCGATCGTTGGCCAGCGGCCAGCGCCAGCCCGATTTCGTTCCCGCCACCGTGTGCGATGGTCTGCGTGGCGCGCTGGGCGCGCCCAATTTCGCCCTGCTGCATGGCCGGGCCAGCGTGATCACCGTGGACGATGACGCTACCGTGGCGGCGATGCGCCGGCTGTGGCAGGTGCTCAAGCAGACCGTGGAGCCGTCCTCGGCGATCGCGCTGGCCGCCATTCTGGCCGACCCGGCACGGTTTGCCGGGCGCAACGTCGGGGTGATCCTGTCCGGCGGCAATGTCGATCTGGACGCCCTGCCGTGGAGTCGTCCATGAGTGCCCGGCAACGGTCGCCGGGCCTGCTCGGATGGCTGTGGCGCCTGGGCGTGCTGCTGCTGTTGTGGCTGCTGGGGGTGGCGGCCTGGATCATCTGGGTCGGCGATCGCGACCAGGCCGCGCCGGCCGACGCGATCATCGTGCTGGGGGCGGCGGCGTATGACGCCCGGCCCTCGCCGGTATTCGAGGAACGCATCCGCCATGGGCTGGACCTGTATCAGCAGGGCTACGCCCCGAAGCTGATTTTCACCGGCGGCTTTGGCGGCGCGCGTGCCCGCTTTTCCGAATCACAGGTGGCGCGGCGTTATGCGCT
Organism: Stenotrophomonas pictorum JCM 9942; assembly: GCF_001431585.1. Lineage (NCBI taxonomy): Bacteria > Pseudomonadati > Pseudomonadota > Gammaproteobacteria > Lysobacterales > Lysobacteraceae > Stenotrophomonas > Stenotrophomonas pictorum. The sequence goes on from NZ_LLXS01000034.1 coordinate 9,658, forward strand.
CAGGCAGAACGTGCCCGACCGCGACATCCTGATCGAGACCCGCTCGCGCACCACCCGCCAGAACCTGGTCGAGGCGCGGCAGCTGATGGCCGAGCACGGCATGCACAAGGTGATCGTGGTTAGTGATCCGCTGCACATGGCGCGCGCGCTGCGGCTCTCGCGCGAGCTGGGCATCGACGCGCTGGCCTCGTCCACACCCAGCACGCGTTTTCGCAGCTTCCACACCAGCTGGCGCTTCCTGGCGCAGGAAATCTATTTCTTCCACCGCGACCTGTTCGCCAACGGCGCCTGAGCGGCCATACCGTATCGATCGGGTCCGCGCCTGCTACGCCGGCCCCCGCCGGGGCGCACGCCCTCAGCCGGGACGCACGCGAAAACCGGGCGCGCGGTGGTGGTCATGGCCAGTGCTGCGGGTACCCGCGCCGCCGCCATGGCGAATCTGCGGATTCAGGCCTGCGGTTTGCGCCGGATCGGAATGGCCGAGACCGGCACCGCGGCCACGTCATGGCCATGCTCGCGGATCGGTGCGCCCGGTTCCGGCGCCCAGGCGTGGGCGTAGATGACTTCCCAGCTGCTGGGCAGCTTGCCGTCGGTGCGGCGCAGCGGCTCGTAGGCGGCGCGCGCGGCGGCAAAACGGCCACGCCCGGTCAGCGTGTGGCGGCGGCTGTGCATCGCGTTGGTCGCGCCGATCGCCTTGAGTTCGCGCATCAGCGCCGGCAGCTCGTCGTAGGTCAGGGTGAACAGGTCGCGGTCCAGCACCGGGTCGCGGAAGCCGGCCATCATCAGCGCATCGCCGAACTGGGCGATCGGTGTGAAGTGGCTGACGTGGGCCGTGTCATCGGCCTGGGCGAAGGCCTCGCGCAGTTCGATCAGCGTGTCCGGACCGAAGGTCGAGCACACCAGCAGGCCGCCGGGCTTGAGTACGCGGCGGAAACCGGCGAACACCGCAGGCAGGTCTTCCACCCACTGCAGGCACAGATTGCTGAAGATCACATCGACGCTGTTGTCGGCCAGCGGCAGGGCGCGCGCATCGGCGCATACCCGCGCGAACGGCCGCCACCAGCCGGCCTGCTTTTTGGCTTCGGCCAGCATCGGCAGGGCCAGGTCCAGCGCGATCACCTGTGTCTTGGGCCAGCGCTTTTTCATCGCCGCGGTGGCGTGGGCCGGGCCGCTGCCCACATCCAGCACCACCTGTGGCTGCCGGTCTTCCAGGTAGTCCAGCGATTCGAGCAGGCGTTTGCCCACTTCCTGCTGCAGCACCGCGGCGGCGTGGTAGCTGGAGGCGGCACGCGAAAAGGCGCGGCGGACGTGTTTGGGATCGAACAGGGAGGACATGGCAGATACGCAGGCGGGAACGGGGTTCGACAGGGACGGTGCGCCGGTGGGGCGGGCATCAGTTCAATCGTGGGGGGGAATACAGGGGCACATGATCGGCGATGGCGGGGCAATACGGGCCGAACCGCTCACGCGCAGTCCGCAACGAAGCGTTGCAGCAGTCCGGCCACCTGGTCGGCGTGGCCGAGGAACGGCGCATGGCCGCCGCCTTCGACCGTATGGGCCTGGTGTCGGCCGGCCGGTGCCAGAGCCGCCGCGCGGTGCAGCGCCGCCGCCGGCACCAGCCGGTCGCGCTGGCCACCGATCCACAGCCCGGGTTTGTGCAGGGCCGGCAAGGCGCCACGCAGATCGGCGCGCGCCAGCAGGGCCAGGCCTTCGTGCAGGGCGTGCGGGGCCGGTTCGCCGCGCTCGACCAGCGCATCGCGCAGGGTGCGCAGTTCGCTGCGGGCGTGCTGCGAGCCCATCACGTCCAGGGCGAGGAAGCGTTCCAGGGTGCCGCGGTAGTCCTGCTGCAGATCCCGGCTGAACTGTTCAAACACGCTGGGTTCCACCGCATCGGGCCAGTCGGCATCACGCACGAAGCGCGGCGTGGCGGCGAGCATGGCCAGCCCGCGCACCTGCGGCAGCGTGGCGGCAGCATGCAGCGCGACCAGCCCGCCCAGTGACCAGCCGCACCACACCGCCGGCGGCGTGGCGCTGGCGATGGCGCTGACCAGATACGGCAGTTTCAGCGGGGTGCTGTCCTCGCGGCTGAAACCGTGCCCGGGCAGATCGACCACGTGCAGCTGGAAGTGCGCTGACAGCCGCTCCACCAGCGGCGCGAAGATGCCGCCGTGCAGCGCCCAGCCGTGGATCAGGACCAGTGCCGGACCGCTGCCGGTGACGTGGATATGCATGGAACGGACAACCTGCTCAGACGCTGACGGGAGTAAGTGACTTCTGGTACAGCACCAGATCGCGCGCGGCGCCGATGGCCTCGACCAGTGCCTTCACCTGCCCGGCGCTGTGCAACGCCGACAGCGTGACCCGCAGCCGCGCCTTGCCTTCGGGCACGGTCGGCGGGCGGATCGCACTGACCAGGAAGCCGGACTGCTCCAGCGCGGCCGACAGCGCCATCACCGTGGCCTCGTCGCCGCACAGCAGCGGCTGGATCGGGGTTTCCGAGGGCATCAGCTCCAGTCCGAGGCGGCGGGCGCCCTCGCGGAACAGACCGATCAGCTCGGTGAGCTTCTCGCGGCGCCAGTGGTCGCGGCGCGCCAGCTTGACCGCGGCCAGCGAGGCGGCGATCTGCGCCGGCGGCAGCGCGGTGGTGTAGATGTAGGGACGCGCGGTTTCGGCCAGATGGCGGATCAGGGCTTCCTCGCCCAGCACCACCGCGCCGTGCCCGCCCAGCGCCTTGCCCAGCGTGGCCAGCTGCAGCGGCACCTCGTTCACGCCCAGCCCGGCCTCGGCCACGCAGCCGCGGCCGTCCGCGCCGACCACACCGACGCCATGGGCGTCATCGACGTAAAACAGCGCCTGCTGCATGCGCGCCACCAGCGACAGCGAGCGCAGCGGGGCGATATCGCCGTCCATGCTGAACACGCCATCGGTGACCAGCATCGCCGCGCCGTCGGGGGCGTGCTTGAGCTGGCGGATCGCGCCTTCGCTGTCCAGGTGCGGATAGCGCCGCAGGCGGCAGCCGGCCAGACGCGTGGCATCGAGCAGGCTGGCATGGTTTAGCCGGTCCTGCACGCAGACATCGTTCTCCTCGCTCAGCAGCGCCTGCTGCACGGCCAGGTTGGCCATGTAGCCGCTGTCGAACAGCAGCGCCCGCGGATAGCCGAGCCAGTCGGCCATCTCCTGTTCCAGCTGCGCATGCAGCGCATGGTGGCCGCAGACCAGATGCGAGGCGGTGCTGCCGGCGCCGTCACGCGCGGCGGCGTCCTGCAGCGCGGCGACCACTTCGAACTGCTGCGACAGGCCGAGGTAGTCGTTGCTGCAGAAGCCGGTCAGCCACCGGCCATCGATTTCCAGGCGCACCCCGTCGCGGCGCGACACGGTGCGCCGGGTGCGGATCCGCCCCTGGGCTTCGCGCAGTTTGCGTTGATCCTGCAGGCGTTCGTGGAGATCGGGACGGGCCATGGCGCGTTTTCATGGACGGATGGCCGGCTAGCGTACCCGGTTGTCGTTGCCGACGTCCGGGCCACGCTGCGCGGCCGATCCGCTGCCGGATCAGGCCGGCTGCGCGCAGGCCGGGGCGATATCCAGATGCACCGTGCCGGGGTGATCGTGGTCATCGGCATCCACCGCGACCGGCATCGGGGTCAGGCCCAGACGTTCGAACAGCGCCAGATCACGCGCGGTGTCCGGGTTGCCGGTGGTCAGCAGCTTCTCACCGTAGAAGATGGAGTTGGCGCCGGCGGAAAAACACAACGCCTGCAGCTCGTCGCTCATGCTTTCGCGCCCGGCCGAGAGCCGCACCATCGAGCGCGGCATGACGATGCGGGCCACGGCGATCATGCGCACGAACTCGAACGGGTCCAGCTCCGCGCTTCCATGCAACGGGGTACCGGCGACCTGTACCAGCCGGTTGATCGGCACCGAATCCGGGTGCGCGGGCAGGTTGGCCAGTGCCAGCAGCAGGCCGGCGCGGTGTTCGCGGGTCTCGCCCATGCCGACGATGCCGCCGCAGCAGGTCTTCAGCCCGGCATTGCGCACGTGTTCGAGCGTATCGAGCCGGTCCTGGTACTGGCGGGTGTGGATGATGGAGTCGTAGTAATCCGGCGCGGTGTCCAGATTGTGGTTGTAGTAATCCAGCCCGGCGTCCTTCAGCGCCTGGGCCTGGTGGCCTTCGAGCATGCCCAGCGTGGCGCAGGTCTCCAGACCCAGGGCCTTCACCTCGGCGATCATCGCCGCGACCTTGGGGATGTCGCGGTCCTTGGGCGAGCGCCAGGCCGCGCCCATGCAGAAGCGCGAGGCGCCGGCCTGCTTGGCGGCCCGGGCGCGTGCGACCACGGCCTGGGTCTCCATCAGTTTCTGCGCATCCACCCCGGTGTCGTAGCGCTGCGCCTGCGGGCAGTAGCCGCAGTCTTCCGGGCAGCCGCCGGTCTTGACGGACAGCAGCGTCGAGACCTGCACCTGGGCCGGATCGAAGTGCTCGCGGTGCACGCTGGCGGCGCGATACAGCAGCTCGGGGAAGGGCAGCTCAAACAGCGCCAGCAGCTCTTCGCGGCGCCAGTCGTGACGGATGACAGCAGACATCGGTATTTCCTGACAGATCGGACCCCAGAAGCGGGGCAGTCTGGTGAGCATGAAACCACCTGTCAACAAATCCATGATCAATCTGGTTTACGGCGCCGGCGCGCGGCTGACCGCGCTGCTGCTGCCGCCGCGCTGCCTGGTCTGTGGCGAGCCGGGCAGCGCCGGGCGGGATCTGTGTGCGGCCTGTGCGCTGACGCTGCCGTGGGCGCTTGATGCCTGCCGCCGCTGCGCCCTGCCGCTGCCGGCAGGGACGGGCCTGCAGCTGCTGTGCGGCGTGTGCCAGCAGGGGCCGAGTCCGCTGCAGCAGGTCCGCGCCACGTTCCTGTATGCCGCGCCGGTCGATGGCCTGCTGCGGCGCTTCAAGTTCCATCAGGATCTGGCCGCCGGCCGGCTGCTGTCGCAGCTGATGCTGGCGCGCCGGGATCCGCCGCCAGCCGAGGCGGCGCTGGTGCCCGTGCCGTTGCACCGCTCGCGGCTGCGCCAGCGCGGCTATGACCAGGGACGGGAACTGGCGCGGCCGCTGGCCAAGGCCTTGCACCTGCCGCTGTGTGCGGCCCTGCACCGGACCCGTGCCACCGCCGCCCAGTCCGAGCTGGATGCCACCACGCGCCGCCGCAATGTCCGTGGCGCTTTCGCCGTGACCGCCCCGCTGCCGGCCCACATCACCCTGGTCGACGATGTGATGACCACCGGTGCAACCCTGCAGGCGGCGGCCAGCGCTCTGCGCCGGGCCGGGGTGGAACGGGTGGATGCCTGGGTTTGTGCGCGCGTGCCCTGATCGCGGTGATACTTGATCGGCCAGGTGATCACCCGTATCCACTGGCAACGTCTTTCACACAGGAGCGGTGGGATGAACCTTCTTTCGCAGCAGGTGAAACGCGGTGGCTGGACCCTGGTGGTGTTTGGGGTGCTGGCGCTGGCCTTCGGCATCGGCACGTTGCTGTGGCCGGCGGTGTCGGTGCTGGCGATGGTGCTGACGTTCGGCGCGCTGTCGTTGGCCGATGGCGTGGTGAGCCTGATCAGTATTTTCCGCAAGAACGTGGCGCTGCCCAACTGGGTGTTGCTGCTGTACGCGCTGGTTTCCATCGGCTTCGGTGCGCTGGCGATCAGCCAGCCGGCGCAGATGGCCGAAGCGATGCTGTGGCTGCTGGCGCTGTGGCTGGTGATCGCCGGCATTGCCCGCATCGTGTTCGCGGTGCAGGTGCGCAAGCTGGTCAATGGCGAGTGGATGCTGGCCCTGAGCGGCTTGCTGGCGGTGGCGCTGGGCGTGCTGTTCTTCGCCCGGCCGGGGATCGGCCTGGCCACGATCGCGATCTGGGTGGCGGTGGGCGCGCTGTTCTACGGCGTGCTGCAGCTGTGGGTCGGGATCAAGCTGCTGCGGCAGTGCACGCTGTGATTATCGAGTAGCACTGCAAGCCGCAACAAAAACGCCGCCTTTGTCAGGCGGCGTTTTTGTTGTCACAGATGAGGGCGCTCAGCGGCCAGCCGGCCAGGTCAGGGCCGCGACGAGACCGGCAAACAGCACCGCGCCGACCCAGTTGTTGTGCAGGAACGCCTTGAAGCATGCCTCGCGCTGGCGCGTGCGGCACAGCCGGAACTCGTAGGCCACCAGCAGCATGGCCACGCCGATGCCGGCCCAGTAGGCCGGCCCCAGCTGCGCACGCTGCCCGACCAGCGCCATCGCCGCGAAGAACAGCGTGTACAGGATGCCCTGGATGACCAGGTCCAGATCGCCGAACAGGATCGCGGTGGAGTGCGAGCCGACCTTCAGGTCGTCGTCGCGGTCGACCATCGCATACCAGGTGTCGTAGGCGGTGGACCACAGGATGTTGGCCGCGTACAGCAGCCAGGCCAGCGCCGGCACCTCGCCCTGCACCGCGGCGAAGGCCATCGGGATGCCCCAGCCGAAGGCCATGCCCAGATAGACCTGCGGCAGATGCGTGAAGCGTTTCAGGTACGGATAGCTGGCCGCCAGGAACACGCCGATGAAGCTCAGGCCGATGGTCAGCGCGTTCATCGTCAGCACCAGCGCGAAGGCGACCAGCATCAAGCCGGCGAACAGCATCAGCGCGGCCCGTCCGGAGATGGCGCCGGTGGCCAGTGGCCGGTCCCTGGTACGTTTGACATGCGGGTCCAGCCAGCGGTCGGCGTAATCGTTGATCACGCAGCCGGCCGAGCGGGTCAGCCAGACCCCGGCGCTGAACACGAACAGCGTCCACAGAGGCGGCATCCCGCCGGCGGCCAGCCACAGCGCCCACCAGGTGGGCCACAGCAGCAGCAGGGTGCCGATCGGGCGGTCGGCGCGCATCAGTTTCCAGTAGTGGCCCAACCGCGAAGGCGTCGCGGCGGGCGGTTCGTAGCGTTCGTAACTCATTGGCAAAGGTTAGCAGTTGCGCCGGATTCCGCCGTTGCCGGCACTGGCGTTCGCACAGGGGAAGACCTGCGACGGCATTTGCCGTTAGAATGCGCGTCCGCCCGGTCACCCGGACGGCAAAGGAACGGCCATCGCGGCTGTTCCTGCAAGTCAGCGGTCAAAAACGCGCCTGTAGCTCAGCCGGATAGAGTAGTGGCTTCCGAAGCCATTGGTCGGGGGTTCGAATCCCTCCAGGCGCGCCAATAAAATCAATAGTTTGCGCTGATCTCTCGCGCTTTCTACTGGCACTAATAAGTCATGTGCCCGCTTGGTGCCCAGCCTTTTTTGGTCAACCCCAAGCCGTGAGTAGAAGCCTCCGTGCCCTGTCTGGAAGACACGTAGTGGGCACCCAAGCATTTCTTGGCTGGATTCTCGGGATCTTCTGGGTTCTTGGGCATCCTTCTCATGAAGCTCCAGGTTTTCGTGTCCCCCCGATCACCGCTTGATTTTTGATGCAGGAAGGCCACGCATCGGTGTGATGCGTTGTTGTTAGCTGGCCGTCACCCTTTGCGTGGGTGGCATTCGTGCCCATCCTCCACCCCTCCTCCGTGCCTCGGGTTCCACCCCGAAATCACGAACGGTTGTAAGAGGGTTGAACACTTGCTGCCTTGCCTGGCTACCCTTGGCCGCATCCTGGGGCCATGGAGCCGCTCGACTATCCGAACAGGTCAGCGCTTGCGGCATCGGGTATCGGGTAGCTCGTATGGTGGGCCCGCTCGCGTTTGAGCAGGCCGAACAAGCCTTTACACGCCGCGTTGTCAGCCCAAGGGCCCGCTCGGCGATGTACCGCAAGCCACGCGCGTGCCCGGTGTTGTCAGTCCCTCGCATGCCAAAGTTCATGGCTATCCACCAACACGCGCAGGTGCGCTTCGGTCGCGTCGGCGCGCGCCATGATTTCGGCCAAGGAGATCTGCCGGCTATTACGTTCTGCCAGCAACCATTCCGCCAGGCTCAGCTCGCCCAGCTTCCAGCCGCGGTGTTGACGGGTGTTGGCTGCGAGGCTGGCTTCACGTGCAGCCTGCTGCGCGCGCCATTGCCGCAATGTGCTGCATGCGTCACTGACAGCCAGTTCGGCGTCGCGCGCGATCTCACGCGTCATCATGGCGATGTCGTCGTACCGTGCACTGGCCTCGGCAGTCTCGGCCGCACCTAGGGCGCGCCTGTAGCGCCCGCCGATGGGTACGGAAAACACCACGCCGATGATGCTGTCCGCACCGCCGCGTTCGTTGAGGACCCGTAGGCCCAGGCTGGGATCAGGGACGCGATCGGCACGTGCACGCGCAGCCACGGCTTCCTGCTGCTCCGCAATACTGGCAAGTGCACCGATTTCGTGGCTCCTGTCGATGATGCGCTTGATCCAGAGTGCATCGTCTTCCGCCAAGGCCACCGGCTCCGGTAGTGCCGGTGGCCGCCCGGGTAACGGCAACTGTGGAAAATCGATCGCGATCGACCGGCGCGCATTGTCCCGCGCCGAATCGGCCGCAAGCCGCTGTGCGTCGGCCTGCGCGCGTTCCACCTCGATCAGGTCCAGGTCCTTGTGTGCGGCGTCGCCCAGTTCGACCCGCCGCTGCAGCGCATCGCGCTCGCGCCGGAGTGAGGTGTACTGGCGCTCGGCCTCTTCGGCCACGGCAGCGGCGCGTAGCCATCCCACCCAGCGCTGCAGCAGACGCCGCGCCGCTTGGTGCCGCGCGTCCTCCAGCTGTGCTTGTGCCGCTTCCAGGCCATGGCGACCGATTGCGCTGTCCAGCTTGGCCTTGCCGGGCAAGCGCAGGCGACGCGATACCTGCAACTCCCATTCCGCGTATCGGTCGATGCCGGACATCTCCTCGACCTTATGCCGTTGCCGGGCACCGCTCACTTCGAACTCATGGCTGCCCACGGTGTGCATACGCGCTTGTGCCTGGGCGCCGCGCACGCGTGCTTCTGCGGCGCGCACGTCTGGTTGCTGGGCGATGCTCTGGGCCACCAGGTCGGGATCGGGCAGGTAGTTCCCTGCCAACGCACAGGGTGAGACCAGCAGGAGCAACAGAATGCGCAAACTCATGCCAACTGCCCCCCGTCCAGAACAGGTTCCAGCCACCAGTGCACGAGGTTTGAAACAACTGTGGCGCGCAGCAATGCCAGCACCTGCTGATGTTTTTCCTGGTCCACGAGCATCCACAGCACGCGCTGGTCCATCCGGCCACGAACGCGCTCGGCGGTACTTGCGTTGACGAAATCACCGCCATGGCCTTCTACACTGATGAGGGTGAATCCCGGCAGCCCGGGGGCTGCGATCAGGACATCGCTGATCGTCGCTTCCAGCGAGCGGGGAAACGTCAGGCAGAGGCGAACCCGGGGCATCATGCGGCACCTGCAATGTCGGAAAGGGGGGGGAGGCCGAAACGGCGGTACAGCGGCGGCATCAGCAGCAGGGTCAGCGCGGTCGAGGTCAGCAGTCCGCCGATCACCACAATGGCCAGTGGCTGCTGTATCTCCGACCCCGGACCACTGGCTAGCAGCAGCGGCACCAGTCCCAGTGCGGTAATGCTGGCGGTCATCAGTACTGGCCGCACGCGGCGTTGCGCGCCCTCGCGCACCACCTGTTCGATGGGCATGCCCTGCTCGTGCAACTGGTTGAAGCAGCTCACCAGCACCAGCCCGTTGAGCACGGCAATGCCCAGCAGTGCGATGAACCCCACCGAGGCCGGCACCGACAGATACTGTCCGGAAAGCCACAGCGCGATGATGCCGCCCACCAGCGCGAACGGGATGTTGCAAAGAATGAGAACCGACTGCCGAGCCGAGCCGAATGTCGTGAAGAGCACCACGAAAATCAGGCCCAGAGCCACCGGTACCACCAGCCCCAGCCGTGCCGCCGCGCGTTGCTGATTCTCGAACTGACCGCCCCAGGCCAGGTGATAGCCGGCCGGCAGCGGCACCTGTGTGGTCACCGCCGCCCGCGCTTCTTCCACGAAGCCGACCAGGTCACGCCCGCTCACATTGGCCTGCACCAAGGAGAAGCGCGAGCCATTCTCGCGCTGCACTGCCACCGGGCCGGTCACCACTTCCATGCGCGCCAGTGAGCGAAGCGGTACTTCACCCCCATCACGGCGTGCAATCCGCATTTCGCTGAAGTGTGCTGCCGATGTCCTGACGTCGGCACCACCGCGGACCAGGATCGGAGTGCGCCGGCCGGGCTCGATGACCTGTCCGGCCGGCATACCTTCAAGCTGTGTGCGCAGTTCGTCCTGCACCTCCACGGTCGCCAGTCCGGCGCGTCCGATGGCCTGTGTATCCATGGCCACGCGCAGGTAGGCCATGCCTTCGGCAGCCTGGGTCAACACGTCCTCGGCGCCCGGCACTGCTTCGATCGTGGCTGCCACCTGCTGTGCAAGCGCGTTGAGGGTGCGCAAGTCCGGACCGAACAGCTTCACTGCCAGATCGCCGCGGCTGCCGGTCAGCATTTCCGAAACCCGCATCTCGATGGGCTGCGTGAAGCCGAACTCGATGCCGGGGAAATTCTCCAGGACCTTGCGCAGCTCCCCGGTGAGCCATTCCTTGTCGGACTTGCGCCATTCGCGCTTCGGCTTGAGCTTGAGGAACATGTCGCTTTCGTTCAGGCCCATCGGGTCCAGGCCGAGCTCATCCGACCCGACCCGCGAAATGATGTTCTCAACTTCTGGTACCGCTGCCAGCAGTGCCTGCTGCACCGCCAGGTCCAACTCCAGCGAACGCTCCAGGGAGATCGAGGGGGACTTCTGCAACTGCACCAGGATGTCGCCTTCGTCCATGGTCGGCATGAAGCTCTTGCCGGTCCCGAAATACGCGCCGATGCCAACCAGCAGCACGAGTCCGGCGGCCCCGAACGCGCGAGCCGGGTGGGTCAGGACGCTTTCCAGCAACGGCCGGTAAACAGCACCGGCCTTGCGCATCAGCCAAGGCTCATGGTGCTCGCGTTCCTTCAACAGCAGCGAGGACAGTACCGGCACGAAGGTAAGTGACAGCAGCAGCGAGGCGCCCAATGCAAACACCATGGTCATTGCGACGGGTGCGAACATCTTGCCTTCCAGCCCCTCTAGGGTAAGCAGGGGCAGGAAAGTCAGGCAGATGATCAGCATGCCGGCGGTGACCGGCTTGGCGACTTCATAGGTGGCGGCAAACACCCGGTGCAGGCGGGGAAGATGCGCGCCCGGTGCGCTCGGTGCCAATCGGCTGACCGTGTTCTCGGCGACTACCACGGCCGCGTCGACCAGCATGCCGATGGCGATTGCCAGCCCGCCCAGGCTCATCAGGTTGGCGCTCTGTCCTGTCCAGCGCATCAGCAGGAACGTGCACAGCGCTGCCAGCGGCAGGATCAACGCCACCACGATGGCGGCGCGCAATTCACCCAGGAACAGCAACAGCAACAGCACCACCAGCACCGTGGCTTCCAGAAGTGCGTTCTGCACGGTGCCCACTGCCCGCTTGATCAGGTGGCTGCGGTCGTAGAACGGTACGATCTCCACTCCCGCCGGCAGGCTGGAGGCCAGCGACGCCAGGCGCTCTTCGATCGCTTCGACCAGGGCGGATGCATCAGCACCACGCAGCGCGACGACGATGCCCTGGACGGCTTCACCCTTGCCATAGTGGGACACCGCGCCGTAGCGTGTCAGCGACTGTGCGCGCACTTGGGCGATGTCGCTGATGCGTACCGGCACCGCACCGCTGCGTACCACGATGTTGCCCAGGTCCTCCAGCGTCTGGATGGCTCCCTCGGCACGTACGATCAGGTTTTCTTCACCGGTCTGCAGTCGGCCGGCGCCGTCGTTGCGGTTGTTGCGCTCCACTGCATCGACCAGGTCGCTCTGCTGCAGGCCGTTGGCGATCAGCAGACTGCGGTCGGGGGTGACCACGAAGCTCTTTGCGTCCCCGCCCAGTACGTTGACATCGGCCACCCCGGGCAAGGTGCGCAACGCCGGGCGCAGGGTCCAGTCGAGCAGGCTGCGGCGCTCCTCCAGGCTCAGTCCGCCGCCTTCGATGGTGAACATGTAGACATCGGACAGCGGCGTGGATATCGGTGCCAGCCCGCCGCTTACGCCAGCGGGAAGCTCGCCGGAAACCCCGGCGAAGCGCTCGGCCACCTGTTGCCGCGCCCAGAAGATTTCGGTTCCTTCGGCGAAATCCAGGGTTATGTCGGCGATGGCATACTTGGCCACTGAACGCAGCAGTACGCCCTTGGGGACGCCCAGCAGTTCCATCTCCAGCGGCGCGATGACCCGTGTTTCCACTTCTTCCGGGGTCATGCCCGGTGCTTTCAGGATCAACTTGACCTGCGTGGGAGAGATATCCGGGTAGGCATCGATCGGCAGGTTCAGGAAGGCGAACACTCCTGCCCCTGCCAAGGCCAGTGCCCCCAGCATGACCAGCATGCGTTGCCGCAGTGAGAATTCAATGAGCCGGGCGAGCATCGCGTTACTCCAACGGTGCCAATGACTTGAGGACACTGATGCCCCGACTCACCACCGGCATGCCCGGCTGTAACGACGGTGACACCACCACGGCGTGGGTATCGTCATGACCCAGCGATTCGGCGATCACGCCACGGTAGAGATCGCCGTGCTGGACATAGAGAAGGTGCTGGTCGCGATGCGGCAACAGGGCGCTGCGCGGGACCCGCAATGCGCCTGCCGGCGCCGGCAGCTTGAGCACTACCGCGAACTGCTGTCCGGCCATCAGGGCACTGCCTTCATCGGTCTGTGCGCGCACCCGCAGGCGTTGGCTGTTGCGGTCGGTATCGCCACTGACCGATACCACGCGCGCGCTCTCACCGCCGGGAAGCGTCACTTCCAGTCCGGGTCGCAATTGCTCCCGCAAGCCCGTAGGTGCGCTGAACATGATGTCCATGCGGGTGGCATCGGCAATCACGTAGGCCGGTGCCATGGCTTCCATGGCCTGGCCCGGAGATGCGCTGCGCCGCAGTACCAGCCCGTCCTGGGGGGCAAGCACGTCGTACTCGCCAGGCGATCCGCTACTGACGACCCGCAGTTGTGAAAGCATTCCTTCGGCCTGCAGGCGGCTGGCCCGGGCGATGGCGGCGCTGGCCAAGCTTTGTTCCCTGCGGGCAACCGGGATGATGCCTTCATCAGCAAGCAGTACATCGCGTCTTGCCTGCTGGTCGGCTACCGCCGCCTGGCTCCGTGCGCGCTGTACATCGGCTTGCGCCACCAGCAGGTCACGGCTTTGCAGCCGCAACAGCGGTTGCCCACGGCGAACACGCTGGCCCTCATCGGCCAGTATCCGTATCACTATGCCGGCGTAAGGCACCGTCACCTGGGTGCTGGCCGCCAGGGGCGGCATGGCCTCTGCGGGCAACTGAGTCAGTGCCACGGTGTCGGTACTGGCGGCCGACTCGGTCTTGATACCCAAGCTGGCGGCCTGCATTGCCTCCAGCCGCACTCCACTTGTGGGTGGTGCGAGTGCCGGGGCGGCCGATGCGGTTGCCGGTCGGGAATACGATCTCCAGCCCCACAGCGCCGCCACCAACGCAAGGATCACCATGGCCACGGCCCATAGCGTGATCCGGGAAATCCGGTGCGGCTGCGGCATCACAGCGGCACCCAGTCACTGACAAGGAAGGAGGAGGACATCGGAACCGCTCGCACCGGGAAAAGTGCCGCGATAGTGCCGGCCCAAGCTTTGGGAAAGCTTAGGGCGCCGCGAGGGTGGGTTCGGTCACCTCATCAGTCCTTGCCTGCGTTCACGGCGGTGGCCGAAACGGTGCGCAGTTCAGAGTATCGGGAAAGGACCGAGCCGTCCGGTCAGATTTCCGTTCTCCAAGTTGAAGTCCAGTCTGACCTCCAGTGCACCTGCGATGGCCCTGGCCAGTGCCAGGCCTAGACCGGTGTGCTGTGCGGTGGCTCCCTGGGCGGTCTTGCGCCAGTAGCGCGCCCCAAGGTATTCCAGGTCCTCCACTTGCAGGCCAGGGGCTTCATTGCGCACCCAGACCCAATACTGCCCGTCAGCCGTCTCGATCCCGGCTTCGGCAATGCTGGCTTCGGGTGAGTACTCGGCTGCATTCTGCAAAACGTTGGCGAAGATGCGTTCCAGCATGCCGGTGTCGCTATGCACCCAGGCCTGTCCTGGCAGATTGGCGGCCAGATGTAAGCGCTCGCCCGCCCCGGGAATGCGCCGCAGGGCCTGGACCTGCTGGCGTAGAAGCGGCACCAGGTCCAGAGGATCAAGCGCAGGACGCATTTGGCCTGACTCATAGCGTGCCATCGCCAGCAGGGTGGCAATGCCGCGACCCATCCGGCCGGTGGCCGACAGGGCGACTTCCAGTGCTTCGGTGGTCGCCGATGCATCATTACTGTGAAATGCGTTTTCCGCACTGGCCCTGATCTCTGCCAGTGGCGTGCGCAGCTCGTGGGCCATGTCACGTGAGAAGCGACGTTCGCGTTCGGCGGCAGTGTAAAGCCGCTGCAGGGCCTGGTGCAGCGTGCGGATGAAAGGCGCCAGTTCGTGCGGAAGGGCACTGGCGGGCGGTGGTGGTGGCTGGCCCGGCTGCAGCGTCCGCAGCCGTTCACTCTGCTCGATCAGCGGCAGGAACGCGCGACGTACCAGCAAGAGACACAGCACTACTGCCACCGCCACAGCAGCTGCGATGATCAGCATCAGGGCCAGGTGGATGCGCCGTTCGGCCAGATCCCAATCCCCCCGCTCGGTGGCAACCACCAGCCAGTCCGATGTGGCGGCTTCGGCACGTGGGACGCGCAACACGATGGCACGGCCAGGATGCCCGTCAGGCAGGAACAGATCGTAATGGCGCAATCGCCCAAGCGGACCCTCCGGCAACCGCAGTGCCTGACCGCGGCTATTGACCGAGCGCAGGATCGGCCGTTTGTGGGTGTCATACATGGTGAAAAAGTCGGTGTGGCCGCTCAGATCGTATTCGGGCAGCAGCTTTGCCGCCTGTTCCGGCGTGCGCACCTGCAGCTGCGAGGCCAAGGCGCTGGCGCGGACGTCAAGGAAGTGATCCAGGCGCGCGTACATTTCGCGGTCGATAGCGTAATCCAGCACAAGGAACACAAGGGTCAGAGTGAAGCCCATCGCTAGCGTCAGCTGCCACACGAGGCGCCGCCGTATCGACCAGTCGCCACGGACTTCACTCAAAGACATAGCCAAAGCCTCGCCGCGTCTTGATCCGCTGGTCCGCACCGGCCTTGAGTAACTTGGTGCGCAGCGTGCTTATGATGACCTCCACGGCTTTGTCGGACACGTCGCTGGTGCTGTCATAGAGCTGGGAAAAAATATGGCCACGTGAAAACACCTGTTGCGGCTGGCGCATCAGCAGTTCCAGCAGGGCGTATTCCTTTGGGGTCAACTCCAGATCGCGCTGCCGCCAGAACACCCTACGTGAGCGGGGGTCCAGCCTCAGCTCACCGGCCTGCAACATCGGCATGGGGGGCGATTCAAGCGGCCGCCGGGCCAGTGCCCGCAGGCGCGCCAGCAGCTCGTCGGTGGAGAACGGCTTGACCAGGTAGTCATCGACACCGGCATCCAGCGCCGCTACCCGATCAACCACCTGGTCGCGTGCCGACAGCATCAACACCCCAGCACGCAAACCGCGCAGGTGCATTTCGCTCAGCACGGAGATGCCATCGCGCTTGGGAAGCATCCAGTCCAGTACCACCAGGTCGTAGTCGAAAGCCTCCAGGAAGGCCAGCGCCTGCTCCCCGTCCTGTGCGTGGTCGCAGATATAGCCTTCACGGGTAAGCGAGTTTCCGAGTGCCTGCGCCAGTGCTTGCGAGTCTTCTACGATCAACAGCCGCATGCACGGAGTTCTCGTCGCTTCGCCGCTTGCGGGGCGTCCGGGGATAGCGGATTCATCAGTAACCAAAGTGGCAACATAAATCTCTGACTAATAATTTGATTGACTAGCTTGACGTTTTTTTTTGGCGCCAGAGTTTGACGCATCTTTTTAGTCCCTTCCTGGAAGGGACGATTGTGAAATGCACATGGCTCCCTGCCGAACCGTGGGGCGTGTGTGCAGCAAGGCCGTGGCGGCTTGGTGGAGAGTTGCGGGCGGTCGGATTGGTATGCGAAGCGGGAGAGTGTGCCGCCTTCAACGTCGGTCTGTTCGACAGAAATGGTGTATGGCCGCACCGAGAGGTCAAGGTCTACATACATCGGCTTGCAAAGCCCACGGGGTTCCAGTGTCTCGGCTGCGGGCCAGCCCGATTGCTTCATATCAGCCTTGCCTGACGTGCTGGTAGCGGCCGACAGGGACGGTGAAGATGGGAGGTAGATCGTTCATGGGGCACGGGAGGGGGAGGGCGGGGAATTGTAG
>NZ_LLXS01000035.1:0-16940 GCF_001431585.1 Stenotrophomonas pictorum JCM 9942
ATCCATGCCACCGAACTTCGAGCGCCACTTGTAGAACGTGGCCGTGCTGACGCCCATCTCGCGGCACAGCTCGGGCACGGCAAGACCAGCCTCTACGCGCTTGAGCGCCTCGATGATCTGGCTGTCGGTGAATCGGGACTTCTTCATGGTAGAAATTTTCCTTCGAAAACTTCTACTTCTCACTGCGCTGGTTTTGCGGGGGGATTACCCGCCGGCCAGGGCACTCCGGTCACCGTGCGCGTGGATGGCGAAGACGAAGCGGCGGCACTGGCGGCCGTGGTAGATCTGTTCGAACGGCGTTTCGACGAGGACAACTGATGGCCCGCTGCGCCCCCCAGCAGCGCACTGCCGTCACACGGCGCGGGAGCGCGCGGTGGTGATCCGGCTGCACGGCCATGGCGCATCCCGCGGTACCGCGCTGGGCCGTGCCCGGGTGAGACTGCCCTACACCCAGGAGACCGGCAAAAAGCACGTGCCCGCCGCGGCGGTGCCGGCCGAACTGGAACGCCTGCACCTGGCCCTGGACGCCGCCCGCGCGGAAATGCGCGACCTGCGCCATCGCCTGCAAGGTGCACTGCCCGCCGAAGTCGGCGAGTTCCTCGATCTGCATGCGATGCTGCTGGATGATCCCGAACTGCTGGTGGCGCTGGATGACCTGATCCGCAACAACCGCTACAGCGCCACCTATGCGCTGCGCACCCAGCGCGACCGGCTCGCCCAGGTCTTCGAAGGGATGGAAGACGCCTACCTGAAGAGCCGTCTGGATGACCTGGATCACGTCATCGGGCGCATCCACGCGTTTTTGCACAAACGTCCGGCCGGAGTGAAGGGACTGGCCGGCGAGATCCTGGTCTGCGAGAACGTCGCCCCGTCTGAACTGGCGCAGCTGCAATCGCAGGGCGTCGTCGGTATTGTCAGCAGCGCCGGCAGCACGTTGTCGCACAGCGCCATCCTGGCGCGCAGTCTGCACCTGCCCCTGGTCGTCGCCGCCAGCGGGGTGCTCAGCCGCATCAATGACGGTGACGTGCTGATTCTGGATGGCGGCACGGGCGAGGTCACCCTCGATCCAGGTGCCGAGGACCTGCGCCAGTACCGGCTGCGCCTGCGCGAGCTGGCCCGCGAGCAACGCGAACTGGGACGGCTGCGCTCCAAACCCACCCGCACTCGCGACGGTGTCGACGTCACCCTGCTGGCCAACGCCGAATCGCACGAGGATGTCGCCAGCGCCCACGCGATGGGCGCGCACGGTCTGGGCCTGTACCGCACCGAGTTCCTGTTCCTGCAGCGCAACGAATTGCCCACGGAAGAGGAACAGTTCCAGATCTACCGCGACACGGTGCTGGGCATGAGTGGCCGCCCGGTCACCATCCGCACGCTGGACCTGGGGGCGGACAAGGCCGACCGCACCGGGCTGGCGCTGACCAGCGAGGAGAATCCGGCACTGGGGCTGCGCGGCGTGCGCCTGTCGCTGGCCCACCCCAAGGTTGCCGATGCACAGCTGCGGGCGATCCTGCGCGCCTCCGGCTATGGACCGGTACGCGTGCTGGTGCCGATGGTCAGCGCGCGCGAGGAGATTCTGGCGGTCAAACGGCGCATGAGCCGCCTGGCGGTGGCGCTGCGGGCCGAGGGTCATGCCGTGGCGGAGCAGACGCCACTGGGCGCGATGATCGAAGTGCCGGCAGCGGCGATCGCACTGGAGACGCTCATTGACCAGGTGGATTTCCTGTCCATCGGCACCAATGATCTGGTGCAGTACCTGCTTGCGGCCGACCGCAACAACGAGGCTGTGGGCGCGCTGTATTCGCCACTGCATCCGGCGGTGCTGCGGCTGCTGGCGCAGGTGATCCAGACCGCGCAGGCACACGCCACACCGGTGGCGGTATGCGGGGAGATCGCGGGCGATCCGCAGATGGTGCCGCTGCTGCTGGCACTGGGACTGACCGAGTTCAGCCTGCATCCGGCCACGCTGCTGGAGGTCCGCCGCACCATTCGCGACAGCGATCTGCGCATGCTGCGCCAGCGCGGCAAGAAGCTGCTGCAGGCACGTGATCGGCGCGGCATTGAGCGCTGGATCCGCGAATCGGCTCCGGCCTGAGCTGCCACCGGCGTAGAAACACGGTGCATCCCTGATGCGCGCACGCAATAATGACGCGCTGGACACCGCTGATGCCGCATCCTGTCTCCGGATAACGGCCTTTTCTTCTCTCTGGAGCTCCGATGGCCGAAGCCGTACGCCACGACAAGACCGCGCGACAGCTGCGCCTGCTTTCCGATGCGCTCGACAGTGGGCGCTTGGGGCCGGTGCGTCGTCTGGTCAACACGTTGGCGCCGGCCGAGATCGGCAACCTGCTCGAATCGCTGCCGCCAGGCAAACGCGAAGTCGTATGGGGACTGGTCGATCCGGAAGACGACGGCGAGGTGCTGGTCCACGTCGGTGATGAAGTCCGCGAAAGCCTGCTGGCGGACATGGACCCGGACGAGATCATCGCCGCGGTCGAAGACCTGGACATCGACGATCTGGCCGATCTGGTCGAGGATCTGCCCGATACCGTCATCGACGAAGTCCTCAAGTCGATGGATCGCGAGAACCGCGAGCGGCTGGAGCAGGTGCTGTCGTATCCGGAGGATACCGCCGGCCGCCTGATGAATCCGGATGTGGTCACCGTGCGCGCCGACGTCAACGTCGATGTGGTGCTGCGCTACCTGCGCCTGCGCGGTGAGCTGCCCGATCACACCGATCACCTGTTCGTGGTCAGCCGTCGCCACCAGTATCTGGGCCGGCTGTCATTGGCGGCGCTGGTCACGCATGAGGACAGCACGCCGATCAACCGCCTGATCGACGACGAGCAGCCGGCCATCGATGTCGGCGAAAGCGCCGAGGAAGTCGCGCGCCAGTTCTCCGACCACGACTGGGTCTCGGCGCCGGTGGTGGACGACAACAACATCCTGCTCGGCCGCATCACCATCGACGACGTGGTCGACATCATCCGTTCGCAGGCCGAGCATCAGGCGCTCGGCGCCGCCGGTCTGGACGAGGAAGAGGATCTGTTCTCGCCGATCAAGCGCGCGGTGCGCGGCCGCGTGGTGTGGCTGGGCATCAACCTGTGCACGGCCTTTCTTGCCGCCTCGGTGATCGGCCAGTTCGAAGTCACGCTGGAGAAAATCGTCGCCCTCGCGGTACTGATGCCGATCGTCGCCGGCGTCGGCGGCAACGCCGCGGTGCAGGTGCTGACGCTGATGGTGCGCGGTCTGGCGCTGGGTCAGGTCGGCCCCAGCAACGCCCGCATCCTGCTGTGGAAGGAAATGCGGGTCGCGCTGATCAACGGCACCCTGATCGGCGTGGTGGTGGGTATCATCGCTTTCCTGTGGTTCCACAGCATGCTGTTGTCGGTGGTGATCACCCTGGCGCTGATCATCAACTTCTGCGCCGCCGCGCTGGCCGGTGTATTGCTGCCGCTGATGCTCAAGCGCATGAACGTGGATCCGGCCGTCGCCGGTACCGTGGTGGTGACCGCAGTGACCGACGTGATGGGCTTTTTCAGCTTCCTCGGCCTTGCCACTTTGATCCTGCTGCACTGAGTACCCAATGACCGTTACCGTCCACGACTACTACCAGCCCGGTTGGCGCGAGCACACCCACACCTGCCCTTCCTGTGACTGGCAAGGTGCCTCGCGGCAGATGGAAATGGAGCTGCACGATGAGCAGACCGAATACAGCTGCCCGCAATGCGAATTCCCGCTGCTGATTATCCAGCACCCGGATCTGGCCGCCGTACAGGCCGCCGCCGCGGCAGGCAACGTTGAAGCCCGGCAGCAACTGGAGATTCTGGCGATGGCCCCGCGCGCCTGAGCAGGGCGTTGTGCCCCTGACAGTCCCCGGCCCAATGCGCTAGGCTCGCCCCAACGCCCTTGCCAAGGAACGTTGTATGCGCCTGCTGTTGCTGGTTGTCGCCGGCCTTTGCAACGTGGCACTGGCCCAGAGTGAGACCAGTCCTTCGGTGCTGAGTACTACGCCGCTGCGCTCCCCTATGGCAGAGCCGGCTTTGGGAAGCCAGCTGCGCCTACCCGTGGAGCAGGCCATCGCACAGAGCCTGAAAGGCGATCACGCCAGGGCCAGGCCTGCCCTGCTGGATGCGGCGAGGCAGTGTGACGCCTACCTCGCCGTACCCGGACGCCAGGTACGGGCGTTCCGCAGCCAGCGCCAGTATCTGCACTATCTGGATACCCACGGCGATGGCCAGCCCACCGACTGGCTGGATATGGCCTGCGCCAATGCCTACAAGCATCTGGGCTATATCGCCGTGGAGCAGGACCAGATCGAGCAGGCCTTGCGCTGGCTGGACAAGGCCCATGCCAGCGCGCCCTACGAACCCGAGCCCCTGACCGAACGCGGCGCGGCCCTAACCCGCCGCCGCGACTGGGCCGGGTCACTGGAAAACTATCGGCAGGCACTGGCGCTCACCCGCAGCCACCCCGAAGCGGCCTATCTGGAAGCTTTGGCACTGCGCGGCACCGGGTTTGCGCTGATCGAACTGGGCGACCTTCCGGCCGCCCGACAGGCTTACGAGGCATCGTTGCAGCTGGACCCGGAAAGCAGAATCGCCGCCAACGAGCTGATCTACATCCAGCAGCTGCAGCGCAAGGCCGATGCCGACAGCACCGCGACCTCCCGCCCCTGAACCGAATGATCAGGCCAGCAGCGTTTCCAGCACGGCCATGCGCACCGCCACGCCGTTGGCGACCTGGCGCAGCACCCAGGACTGCGGGCCATCGGCGACCTCGTCGGTGACCTCCACGCCGCGGTTGATCGGCCCAGGGTGCAACACCGCCGCATCCTTGCCAGCACGTTTCAGGCGTTCGGCGGTGAGGCCGTATTCGGCGTGGTATTGCTCCAGCGAGGGCACCAGCCCTTCTTCCATGCGCTCGCGCTGCAAGCGCAGCATCATCAGCGCATCGACGCCTTCCAGCATCGCGTCGAAGTCCTGGCCGACGATGCAGCCCTTGAGCGTTTCCTCGTCCGGCAGCAGCGCCTGCGGGCCACACAC
Organism: Stenotrophomonas pictorum JCM 9942; assembly: GCF_001431585.1. Taxonomy (NCBI): domain Bacteria; kingdom Pseudomonadati; phylum Pseudomonadota; class Gammaproteobacteria; order Lysobacterales; family Lysobacteraceae; genus Stenotrophomonas; species Stenotrophomonas pictorum. Next base: position 5,046 of record NZ_LLXS01000035.1, read on the forward strand.
ACGGATCTCGCCCACGCCCAGCGTACGCATCGCATGCAGGTCGGTACGGGCCACCCGCGAGTGCTTCACATCGCCGGTGATCAGCACTTTCAGTTTCGAAAAATCCGGTCCCTTGGCCTGACGCAAGGTCAGCATGTCCAGCAGGCCCTGGGTCGGGTGCGCGCTGCGACCATCGCCGGCATTGACCAGTGCGGTGCCCTCGCCCGCAGCCGCGGCCAGCTCAGCCACCGCGCCATCATCGGGGTGGCGCACGATGAAGCCGCGCACGCCCATCGCCTCCAGATTGCGCAACGTGTCGCAGGCGGTTTCGCCCTTGCGTGCCGATGAGGTGGACGCATCGAAGTTCAGCACATCGGCGCCCAGCCGCTGCGCGGCCAGCTGGAACGAACTGCGGGTGCGCGTGGAGGGCTCGAAGAACAGCGTGCACACGGCGGTACCGGCAAGCACGGAGCGCTTGTTGCCGACCCGGCCCATCGCCGCATCTCGGATCTGACCGGCACGATCGAGCAATTGCAGCAGGTTCTCGCGGGGCAGCCCTTCCAGGGTCAGCAGGTGGCGCAAACGTCCTTGTGCATCGAGTTGCGAAGCGGTCATGACAGAGTTCTTGGCAGGAGTCAGGAAACAGGAATGGCATCGTGCGGAGCCGACAACCAGCGCTCGATGATGACCGCCGCGGCGACCGCGTCCAGGTTGGCGGCGTCACGACGACGCTTGCGACCTTCCGAGCGCTCGACAGCGAAGCGGCGCGCCGCCTCCACCGAGCTGGAGCGCTCGTCGATCATCAACACCGGCACCTTGTAGCGTTGCTGCAGCTGCCGCGCGAAAGCACGCGCGCGCTTGCGATTGGGCTGGTCCTCGCCATCAAGTGTCAATGGATCACCGACGATCAGACCGTGCGGACGCCAGTCCTTGAACAGGCGATCCAGCGCAGTCCAGTCAGGACCAGCTGCGTGCACATCGATCACCGCGATCGCACGGGCATTCATACCGAAGGAACTGCCAATCGCCACGCCGATCCGGCGCGAACCGACATCGAACCCGAGGACCGTGCTGTCGGTGGAAAGGGCCGGATCAGGCATGTCCGCTGTATCCCGCCAGACGGAACAGGTCCACCCCGATGCGCGCGGCCGACAGCTGCCAGCGCTGGTCCATCGGTGTATCGAACAGCAATCCAGCATCGGCCGGCACAGTCAACCAGCTGTTTTGAGCCAGCTCCTGCTCCAGCTGGCCGGCGCCCCAGCCCGCGCATCCCAGCGTGACCAGCGCATGCCGCGGCCCTTCCCCGCGCGCCATCGCCTCGAGGATGTCGCGCGAGGTGGTCAGGTACAGACCTTCGGCCACCGTCAGGCTGGAATCCCAGCTGCGGGCATCGTCGTGGATCACAAAGCCGCGTTCGGTATGCACCGGACCGCCGCTGAGGACTGGCTGTGCGCACAGGGCCTCGTCATCGGAGACGATATCCATCTGCATCAACACCTCGCCCAGGGTGTACTCGGAGGGCTGGTTCACCATCACGCCCATCGCACCATTCTCATCGTGCTGGCAGATCAGCGAAACGCTGCGGGCGAAATGGGGATCGAGCAGCGACGGCAGCGCCACCAGCAGGTGATTGGCAAGTGGGGAAGACAGCGCGGACATGCGCCTATTCTAGCGTTTACCGCCGTTGAAGGCGTGCTGGCGGATAATGACGCCGCCCTTACCTGCGCCTGCGCCCATGTCCAGCTATTGCGATATCGCTCCCGGCCACCCTGTTCACGCCCACTACCACGCCCACGAGTACGGATTTCCGCAGCGTGAGGAAAGCGAGCTGTTCGAGCGGCTGGTGCTGGAGATCAACCAGGCCGGGCTGAGCTGGGAGACCATTCTGAGAAAACGCGAGGGCTTCCGCGCCGCCTATGACGGTTTTTCGGTGGACAAGGTGGCCGCCTATGGCCAGGGCGATGTCGCGCGCCTGCTCAACGATGCCAGCATCATCCGTAACCGCCTGAAGGTGCATGCGGCCATCCACAACGCGCAGGTGATCCAGCAGCTGCGTGCCAGCCACGGCGGCTTCGTCCAGTGGCTGGATGCCCACCACCCCTTGCCCAAGGCGGACTGGGTGAAGCTGTTCAAGAAGACCTTCCGTTTCACCGGTGGCGAGATCACCGGCGAGTTCCTGATGAGCCTGGGCTACCTGCCAGGCGCACACCGCCAGGACTGCCCGGTGCAAGCGCGCATCGCCGCGATTGGCCCGGCGTGGATGCAGGCCTGAGCACGGCGCCGTGGCCCGGACATTGGCCGACTCAACCGCGCAGGAAAATGCCCGCCAGCCCCAGCAGCAACAGCAAGCCGCCGAACAGGATGATCAGGATGTGCCAGACCAGCAGGCGATCCTGGCGGCGCATGTCCATCCGCAGGGACTGCTGGTAGCTGCGCATCAGCGAGTTCATCGGCAGCAGCGGAACAAAGGTGAAAAGGCCGATCACCCACAGGTTCTTGCCGATATTGCGCGGAAAGAACATCGACAGGTTGGCGATGAAGTTGAGCAGGAAGAACACCAGTGCCAGCACTAGCGGCGGAAACGCCAGCTGCCGCCGCCTGCTGGAAACGTAACTATTGAGCCGGGGGAAACAGCTGAATCCCCACAGCGGTGCGAACACCGCGCGCCAGAACGGCCAGATATCCCCACCCTCCTGGTCGGAAATGGCCTGCCAGTTGCGGTAGAACCAGTACGGCACGTACAGACCGAACGTGCACAGGCTCATCATGACCAGCTTGCCGGTGGACGGAGCAAACACCTCCGGGTGCACCTGCGCTGTTCCGGATTCAACCGGAACAGAAGCCGGCCGCGCAACAGCGGCCGGCGCAGGGACCGGGACCACCGGAGCCGCTGGAGGGAGATAGGGGTTCTGCACTTCCATCTGCACTTACTCCTTCCAGCGATGTCGATGGGAAAACTGCGGTCAGCGGACCTCGGCGATCTCCACGCCATCAAGCCCCTGCGCCAGCGTCTTGGCGTCGCCACCCTGGGCAAGCTTGATGCGCAGACGCACCTCGTTCTGCGAGTCGGCGTAGCGCAGCGCATCGTCGTAGCTGATCTCGCCGGCCTGATACAGCTCGAACAGGCTCTGGTCGAAGGTCTTCATGCCCAGCTGCACGGAGTCCTTCATCACTTCCTTGAGCTTGTGGATCTCACCCTCGCGGATGTAATCCTGCACCAGCGGCGTGCCAAGCATGATCTCCATCGCCACGCGGCGGGCCTTGCCATCGGGCGTGGGCACCAGCTGCTGCGCCACCACACCCTTCAGGTTCAACGACAGGTCCATCAGCAACTGGTTGCGGCGGTCTTCCGGGAAGAAGTTGATCACGCGGTCCATCGCCTGGTTGGCGTTGTTGGCGTGCAGCGTGGCCAGCACCAGATGGCCGGTTTCGGCAAACGCGATGGCGTGGTCCATGCCTTCACGGGTACGGATTTCGCCGATCATGATCACGTCCGGCGCCTGCCGCAGCGTGTTCTTCAGGGCGGCCTCCCAGCTGTCGGTGTCGATACCCACTTCGCGCTGGGTGATGATGCAGCCCTCGTGCTTGTGCACGAACTCGATCGGATCCTCGATGGTGATGATGTGCCCGGTCGAGTTCTGGTTGCGGTAGCCGATCATCGCTGCCAGCGAGGTCGACTTGCCGGTACCGGTGGCGCCGACGAACAGGATGATGCCGCGCTTGGTCATCGCCAGGGTCTTGATGACCGGCGGAAGATTCAGCTCTTCCACAGTCGGGATGCGCGTCTCGATACGACGCAGCACCATGCCCACCTGGTTGCGCTGGTAGAAACAGCTCACGCGGAAGCGGCCGACACCGGACAGGCCGATGGCGAAGTTGCACTCGTGGGTCTTCTCGAACTCCTCGCGCTGCGCCGGCGTCATCACGTTGAGCACCATGTCACGGCTTTGCTGCGGCGTCAGGGGCGTCTGGGTGATCGGCGACAGCTTGCCGTTCACCTTCATCGACGGCGGCATGCCGGCGGTGATGAACAGATCCGACGCCTTCTGGTGCGCCATCAGCTTGAGGAACGAGGTGAAGTCGATGGTACTCATGACAATGCTCCGACAGAGGCGCTACGGTTACGGATCAACACCACGCCGATCATTCGAACAATCGCTTGTCTTTGGCGTATTCCTTGGCCTGGTTGCGCGTGATGAGGCTGCGTTTGACCAGATCCTGCAGATTCTGGTCCAGCGTCATCATGCCCACCTGCTGACCGGTCTGGATCGCCGAATACATCTGCGCCACCTTGTCTTCACGGATCAGGTTGCGGATGGCCGGGGTGGCCACCATGATCTCGTGCGAGGCGATGCGGCCACCACCGACACGCTTGAGCAGCGCCTGCGAGATCACCGCGCGCAGGGATTCGGACAGCATCGAGCGCACCATCGGCTTCTCGCCGGCGGGGAACACGTCGATGATACGGTCGATGGTCTTGGCCGCCGAGCTGGTATGCAGGGTGCCGAACACCAGATGGCCGGTTTCGGCGGCGGTCAGTGCCAGACGGATGGTTTCCAGGTCACGCAATTCGCCGACCAGGATGATGTCCGGATCTTCACGCAGCGCCGAGCGCAGCGCCTCGTTGAAGCCATGCGTGTCGCGGTGCACTTCGCGCTGGTTGATCAGGCACTTCTGCGAGGTGTGCACGAATTCGATCGGGTCCTCGACGGTGAGGATGTGGCCATATTCGTTCTTGTTGATGTGGTCGATCATCGCCGCCAGCGTGGTCGACTTGCCCGAACCGGTCGGGCCGGTGACCAGGATCAGGCCCTGCGGCTGTTCGATCAGCTCGCGGAAGATCGGCGGGCAGGCCAGATCTTCCAGCGTCAGCACTTCCGAGGGAATGGTACGGAACACCGCACCGGCACCACGGTTCTGGTTGAACGCGTTGACACGGAAGCGCGCCAGTGAGGGAATCTCGAACGAGAAGTCGACCTCGAGGAACTCTTCGTAGTCGCGACGCTGCTTGTCCGACATGATGTCGTAGACCAGCGCGTGCACCTGTTTGTGGTCCAGCGCCGGGATGTTGATGCGGCGGACGTCACCGTCCACGCGGATCATCGGCGGCAAGCCGGCGGAAAGGTGGAGGTCCGAGGCCTTGTTCTTGACCGAGAACGCCAAAAGTTCAGCGATATCCATACGCCGCTATATCCCCTGCGTTGCGTGTATCTGGAAGGTGTTTCCCCTGGCAGGCAGTATAGCGTTCCCACGTAAGAGGTAGACCCGTGTGTCCACTGTGCCACTAGCCGCGCTTGTGCAGGAAATTACCGCTATTTCACCGGCCGCGCACCTGGTGCGCCTGCTGGCGGTTTCCAAACTGCAACCGGCCGGCGCGATTGCCGCGCTGGCCGGGCAGGGCCAGCGGGCGTTTGGCGAGAACTATGTGCAGGAAGCGGCCGCCAAGGTGCAGGCATTGGCGCCGCTGGGGCTGGAATGGCACCTGATCGGCCACCTGCAGTCCAACAAGGCCGAGCTTGCCGCCCGGACCTTTGACTGGGTACAGACCGTGGACCGGCCCAAGCTGGTCACCGCGCTTGCCCGTCACCGTCCAGCAGGGCGGCCGCCGCTCAATGTTCTGATCCAGGTCAACATCGACGATGAGGACAGCAAGCACGGCTGCAGCCCGGACGCGGTCCAGGCGCTGGCCGCCGCCATCGCCCGCGAGCCGATGCTGTGCCTGCGCGGGCTGATGACCATTCCCGCGCCCCACCCCGAGGCGGAACGCCGGCGCGCCGCATTCGCGCGCATGCGGGAGCTGTTCGATGCCTTGGCGGGGCGGTACCCGCAGGTGGATACACTGTCGATGGGCATGAGCGGCGACTTCGCGCTGGCCATCGCCGAGGGTGCAACGATGGTCCGCGTTGGCACCGCCCTGTTCGGCCCACGCCCTTCTCCCTGATCGCTGTCGAGGCTTGCATGACCGGTTCACCGACGTCACCTTCCCTTTCTTCCGACGGCATCGCCTTCATCGGCGGCGGCAACATGGCCCGCAGCCTGATCGCCGGACTGATCCGCCGCGGCGTGGCCCCGGCCAGCATCCGCGTCGCTGAGCCGGTCGCGACATTGCGCACGGCGCTGGCGCGGGACTTTGGCGTGACCGCCGTCGCCGATGCCGCGGCGGCCGTTCCCGGCGCTGCCCTGTGGGTGATGGCGGTCAAGCCGCAGGTAATGCGCGAGGTCTGCGCCAACCTGGCCGGACTCGCACAGCAGGCCGCACCGGTGATCGTCTCCATCGCCGCCGGCATCACCGGCGGCCAGCTGGACCGCTGGCTGGGCGGTGATCGTGCCATCGTCCGTGCCATGCCCAACACCCCGGCCCTGCTCGGTGCCGGCATTACCGGCCTGTTCGCCAACGCCCGGGTCACCGTGGCGCAACGTGCGCAGGCCGAACAGGTGCTGGCCAGTGCCGGGCGCACCGTCTGGATCGAGAGTGAGGCACTGATGGATGCGGTGACCGCCGTCTCCGGCAGCGGCCCGGCCTATGTGTTCCTGCTGGCCGAGGCGATGGAAGCGGCCGCACTGGAACAGGGCCTGCCCGCCGACGCCGCCCGCACGCTGGTGCTGGATACGGTGCTGGGCGCGGCCCGCATGTTGACCGAGGCCGGAGAGGCGCCGGCCGAGCTGCGTCGCCGGGTCACTTCCCCGGGCGGCACCACCCAGGCCGCCATCGAAACCTTGCAGGCCGGAGGCTTTGAGACTCTGACCGCCAGGGCCATCGAAGCCGCCGCGCGCCGCGGGCGGGACCTATCGGCCGCCAACGATTGAGCCTGCGTACCTGCGCGTGCAGCCCACCGGCAACCCGCCCGAGGAAACCTGCCATGTCCAGATTTATTCCACTGCTGCTGTCCGGGCTGCTCATCGGCCTGCCCGCCTGCTCCGGGCAACCCCCACCGCAGGCGGCAACGCGCGCGCAAGCCGCACCTGCCCATGCCGATCTGGGTCCGCTGCGCGTGCACTACAACCTGTTCCCAACGCTGGCAATGAACGAAGCGGTGGCACGCAGCTATGAGATCAAACGCGAAGCCAACCGCGCCTTGCTGGTGGTGGCGCTGCGCGAGCGCAGCGACAACCAGGAGCTGCCCGCCGAAGGCGATGTCATCGCAACGGCCACCGACCTGTCGGGCAGGCGCCAGCACGTGGCATTGCGCGCGGTACGCACGGGACCGTACACCGATCTGATCGGTTTGCTGGAGGCGCGGCCCCACGACCAGCTGCGGGTGGAACTGCAGGTACGTGCCACCGCCGGCCAGGGGAAAGTGGGTTTCGAACGAAGTTTCTGAATACTGCCGAAACCGCCGATCACGCCCGGCCGCGCGTTGCGACCTCCGCCTGCGCGCCTGTAATCGGCGCTACAGCTTCCACAATTTCCCTTTCAAATCAGTCCCGTAATCCAGTGCATACGGGGCGGTGGCGGCTCCACCCCCATTCATAGAATTTGACGCAGCTCACGCAAGGCTCAAATTGACATGGGAGTGAGGCCCACCATACTGGCCCCCTTTCCCTCTTCCGCTCGTGCCCATGGATGCGGCCGCGCCGGATAAATGACGTCTTTTCCCATGCAAAAATCCCTTCCTCCACTGCTGCAGCTGCAAGGCTGGGGCATGAGCCGTGGCCGCCGGACGGTGCTGGCATCGATCGATATGGTGATCGATGGCCCGGGCATCGTGGTGCTGATGGGCCCGGGTGGTACTGGCAAGTCGTCGCTGCTGCAGGCGCTGTCCGGTCAGCACAACGCCCACGGCGAGCGCTGGGGCCAAATGCTGTTCCAGGGCCAGCCACTGCCGGCGGCCGCCCGCCCGCCGGCGCTGGTGCACCAGCAGCCACGCGAACTGGGCTTCAGCGTCCTGGAGAACCTCAGTGCCGCGCTGCGCCAGCAGCACGGAGGCAGCAGCCAGCACGCGCTGCGCGAGGAAGTCGTCACCCGGCTGCACGCCCTGGGCGCCGATAGCCTGGTCGCGCAGTTGTCGCAGCGGGTGATCGATCTGCCGCGTGGACTGGCGCGACAGCTGGCGATCCTGCGCGCGGCCCTCAGCGGCAGCCCCTTGCTGCTGATCGACGAGCCCACCAGCGAGCTGGATGCGGCCGATACCGAAGCGGTACTGGCACTGATCCAGCGCCTGGCCACCACCCATACCTGCCTGATCACGCTGCACCATCAAGCGCAGGCGCGGCGTATCGCAGCGCGCGCGATCCTGCTGGCCGGCGGCCAGGTACAGGTGGATGCGCCTGCCGCCGCATTCTTCGCCAATGACATGCGGCACCCGGTGCTGGCGCAGTTCCTGCGCACCGGCAGTTGCCACGTGCCGGCGCCGGATGCGCGGGCAGAAGAGCTGGCGGACGATGTCGCTGCCCCCGTTCCCGCTGCCGGCGCAAACCAGGCGCCGGCCGACACCCTCGGCGTACGTCCGCCGCCTGTACCCGTCGCGCTGCCGGCCACCCCCACGCGGCGGGGCCCGACCGGCTTCCACTGGCTGGTGCCAGGCAAGCTGGCGGGCTGTCCGATGCCCGGCGTGGTGTTCGCCATGGATCACGATCTGGCACTGCTGCGCGGCATGGGCATCAGCGTGCTGGTCAATCTGACCGAACGCGAGATGCCGGCCGAACTGCTGGCCCCGCACGGCTTGCGCAGTTACCACCTGGGCATTCGCGATCGCGGTGCACCGCCATTGCTATGGGCCAAACTGCTGCTGGCCAAGATCGAAGTGATGTTGCGCGAAGGCGAGGTCGTCGCCGTGCATTGTCTGGCGGGACTGGGCCGCACCGGGCTGGTGCTCGCGGCGTGGCTGATCCGCGAAGGACTGACCGCCGAAGAGGCACTGCGCCGGCTGCGCACCATCGAACCGGGCTTCGTGCAATCACAGGAGCAGGAAGACCTGCTTCACGCACTGGAAGAAAACCTGCTGATCCGCGCCTGCTGATCGGTATCTGTTGTCCTCAACTCCCCCGGCAACCGGACCGCACCGCGGTCTGGCGCCCTTCTCTTTCCCTCCCCCAGGAATCACCCCGATGTCTCTCGACAGCACCCTGCAACACTCCGTCGCCTCCATCCCCGAATGCGTGGCCGCCGGCTACGTCGATATCAGCTCCGGCATGCTGCTGTCGGTCAAGACCGTGGATTCGCATCCGCGCGAAGTGCTGGACCTGGTCGCCGCGGCCACCGCCGACCTGTACCAGGGCCCGAACATCCGCAGCATCGAGCAGATGTTCCGCCGCGCACGCGGCCTGCAGGAGCAGGAAGGCGCGCACTACTTCCAGGAAATCATCGTCAACAGCGAAAACCTGATCCACATCTTCATGCGTGGCAAGCGCTACCCGGACTACGTGATGGTGTTCGTCTGCCGCCGCACCGCCAACCTCGGTATGGCCCTGACCCGCTCGCGTCTGGCGATGCCGGGGATCGAAGCGGAAATCTGAAACACCAAGGCCACCTGTCGGTGGCCTTTTCGATTGCGCGGCACGGGCCTGGGATTACACCGCTCAGTGCAGCGGCACACCATCGACCTGGTGCAGGTCCTCGCGCAGGATACGGCGCACTTCCAGCACCGCCTCGGGCGTTTCCTGCACGCTGTGCCCGGACACGATCACCTTCTCCGACAACGCGCCATCCAGATGCGCGCTCCAGTACGGCACCAGACCATCGTCCGAGTCGGCCGTGGCCACCTCGGCTTTACGCTTGGCGATGATGGAGTGGTACTTCAGGCCAGGCACCATCGGCAACGCCGAAGAGAATTCGATAAACGGATCACTGGCCTTGAGGTTGTCGATGCTGTTGCTGATGCGCGGCTCCCTGGGCTTCCCGCCGTCTTCCTCCGGGTTCTGCAAGGCCATGAACGCATCACCGAATGCGCCGAGGAGGGTCAGCGGCAGCCGCACCAGTTTGCCGATCATGCGTCCCAGACGATTACCGGCCGCATCGGTTCCCCTGTGCGGGGCCGCCAGGAAAATCGCGCGCTGCACGTTGGGCTGTGGGGTGAAGTGCATCACCGGCCCCAGCTTGGCCTCCACCCGCTTCAGGCGCTCACCGCGCAGGTTGTAGCGTTCCACCGTGTCCTTCCACAACACCTCGCCCGAATCACTGAGCATCAGCCGTGCGAGCACACCGCCCATGCTGTGGCCGATGAACACCATGTCATGCGACGCGGCGGCCGTGGCCTTCGGATCGAAATTACGCAGCGTGCGGTTGAAGGCGTTGCTGATGGTGTAGCGGTTCAAGGCGAGCGGCGCGTTGGTCGGGTAGTACACCGACCACACCTGGTAGTGCTTGCGCATCTGCGGATCCCCCATGATCTCGTTGGCCAGGTTCACCCAGGCCTCCGGACTGCTGGCCAGGCCGTGCAGCATGAAGATGATGCGCCGGTCCGGGTCGTAGGGCTGCATCAGGTAGATATGCGGCTCGCGGATGCCCTCGCCGCGGCCGAACAGTGTGCGCAGCGACTCGGTGGCAAACCCCGACTGGGCAAGCCACAGTCCATAGGCAGCGGTGAAATTGGCCGCCAGCGGCACCTCCTGCCCGTGCAGGGTGATGCTGGTGGTGATGTCGGGCGAATACGCCTTGAGCTGGATCGTGCGCGTGGCCAGCACCTGCTCGAGCGTATCGCCTTCGAAGTTCAGCACGGCGGTGGCATTGAGCGCCGGCATTTCGCTGTAGACCGGCAACTCCACTTTCTCGCCTTCCAGCGGGACCGCCAGCGGCGGCGACTCCATCACCACCACCAGCTCCGCACCAAAGCCGTCGCGGCGATAGGAACTGCGCAGGCCGGCAAAGCTCACCGACGAGGCCGCCACCAGCTGTTTGGGAACGCTGCGCAGGTTGAGCTGGTCAAGCGTGGTGCGGATGGTCCAGCGATCCACCTGCACCGGGCGCAGGAAATCCTCCCCCTCCAGCGCGCGCGTGCGGACACGCTGGAACACCACCGACGCGGTCTGCTCGGCCGCATGGTTGTAATAGTCACGCACCTGCGTGAGCCGGTCCTCCAGCGCCCTCTGCGCGGGCGTACGACCACTGAAGAACAGGTAGGCGTAGGAATAACGCGCGGTCTCCAGCCATGCATCCAGCGCATTGGCCTGCAACTGCACCGGCTCGCCGCCCTTGGCCTGGGGTGTGAGCGCCAGCGCCTCCTGCATCCACAACTCGGCCAGGGTCGACAGCCGCTGTTCGGTATGCAGCCCTTCGTTGTCGGCCACCCGTTGCCGGCACACCGGCAGATCCTTGCCGCATTCGCCGGCGGTCTGCCCGATCACCGCCAGCGCTTCCTGCGACAACGCACTCAACCGGCCACTGTTGAGGATGTCGTCGCGCTTGAGCATCACATAGTCGGTGCTGCTCACCGACTTCATCTTCACCATCGCACAGCCGCTGGACAGCAGCAGTGCCATCCCCGCCATGATCGGCAGCAGCCGACGCATTCCAGTCAGCCGCGGTGGGTTCATTGCAGGGCTCCAGCAATTCCGATGCCGGGCACGCCGGCGCGTATGCGGCTTGAGAAATCGGCAGCATCACCGCTGTCGCGGGCGCGCTGCGTGATCCGCCCCAGTTGCTGCAGCCGTTCCAGGGAGACGCCCGGTGTCAGCCCGCCGACATCGGCGACATACCCGGCCAGATAGCCGGACAACAGCAGCCGGTAATCCAGTGGCAGACCCGGCACGATCCGGCGCATCAACTCATACACCACGGTGGTGCAGTTGCTGGTCAGCGAGTTGTAGAAGCGCGGCGCCTGCTGCAGCTGCTGCGCGGTGGCGACATAGGCCCCCAGCAGATCGCGCAACTTGTCCGGACCCAGGCCATGCAGGCGGTACAGATAGACATCTTCGCCACGCACGTTGCTGCGCACCCGCACGATATCGCGCTCATCCGCGGCTACCAGCACGGCTTCG
>NZ_LLXS01000036.1:0-16446 GCF_001431585.1 Stenotrophomonas pictorum JCM 9942
GGCCGAGCACACCAGGATCGCGCCGTCCATCTGGGCGGCACCGGTGATCATGTTCTTGACGTAGTCGGCGTGACCCGGGCAATCCACGTGGGCGTAGTGACGGGTGGCGGATTCGTATTCGACGTGCGAGGTCGAAATCGTGATACCGCGGGCCTTCTCTTCCGGAGCCTTGTCGATCGCGTCGTACGCGTGGAATTCGCCACCGAAGCGCTCAGCGCCAATCTTGGTCAGCGCAGCGGTCAGCGTGGTCTTGCCATGGTCGACGTGACCGATGGTGCCGACGTTGACGTGCGGCTTGGTACGTTCGAACTTACCCTTTGCCATTTTTGTTCTACCTTAAATAGTTCGTAAGTGGGGTCAGAAGAGGCTGAGCGAGGCTCAGCCCTTCTTGATGACGGTTTCGGCGATGTTGTTCGGCGCCGGCTCGTAATGGTCGAATTCCATCGTGAAGGTTGCGCGACCCTGGGTCTGCGAACGCAGCGCGGTGGCGTAACCGAACATTTCGCCCAGCGGGATCATCGCATTGATGATGCTGGCCGAACCGTCACCGGTGGTGCCCGAGCCCTGCAGCACGCCACGACGGCGGCTCACGTCGCCCATCACGTCGCCCTGGTAATCCTCCGGGGTCACGATCTCGACCTTCATGATCGGCTCCAGCAGCACCGGCTTGGCCTTGGCGAAGCCCTGCTTGAAGGCCATCGACGAAGCGAGCTTGAACGCCATTTCCGAGGAGTCGACGTCGTGGTACGAGCCGAACACCAGCTTGACCTTGACATCCACCACCGGGAAGCCAGCCAGCGGACCGCTGGTGATGGTTTCGCGCAGGCCCTTTTCCACGGAAGGAATGAATTCCTTCGGGATCACGCCGCCGGTGATGTCGTTGATGAACAGGAAATCGTCCTTGATCAGCGGAGCGATCTTCGGATCGGCGCGGTCTTCAGCGGTGATCGGCGACAGCTCGATCACAACGTGACCGTACTGGCCCTTACCACCGGACTGCTTGGCGTGCTTGTAATCGGACTTGACGTCAGAAGCCTGGATGGTTTCACGGTAGGCCACCTGCGGCTTGCCGACGTTGGCTTCAACGTTGAACTCGCGCTTGAGGCGGTCAACGATGATGTCCAGGTGCAGCTCGCCCATGCCCGAGATGATGGTCTGGCCGGATTCTTCGTCGGTCTTGACGCGGAACGACGGATCTTCCTGCGCCAGACGGCCCAGGGCCAGACCCATCTTTTCCTGGTCGGTCTTGGTCTTCGGCTCGACAGCCATCGAGATGACCGGCTCCGGGAAGGTCATGCGCTCAAGCACGATCGGTGCATCGATCGAGCACAGGGTGTCACCCGTCGTGGTGTCCTTCAGACCCACGGCAGCGGCGATGTCACCGGCCAACACTTCCTTGATTTCCTCGCGGTTGTTGGAGTGCATCTGCAGGATGCGGCCGATACGCTCCTTCTTGTTCTTCACCGAGTTCAGCACAGTGTCGCCACCGTTCAGGGTGCCGGAGTAGACACGGAAGAAGGTCAGCGCGCCGACGAACGGGTCGGTGATGATCTTGAACGCCAGCGACGAGAACGGAGCCTTGTCGTCGGACTTGCGGGTCATTTCCTTGGTTTCGTCGTCGACGTCCACACCCTTGACGTCCGGCACGTCCACCGGCGACGGCAGCAGCTGGATGACGCCGTCGAGCATGGCCTGCACGCCCTTGTTTTTGAACGCCGAGCCGCAGTACATCGGCACGATCTCGGTGGCCAGCGTACGGGTACGCAGCGCGCCAATGATCTCGGCCTCGGACAGCTCTTCGCCACCCAGGTACTTTTCCATCAGCTCTTCGCTGGCTTCAGCGGCGGTTTCCACCATGAAGTTGCGAGCCTCTTCGGCCGGCGCCTGCAGCTCGGCCGGAATTTCGGCGTACTCGAACTTCATGCCCTGGGACGCTTCATCCCAGTGGATCGCCTTCATCTTGAGCAGATCGACGACGCCCTTGAAGCCTTCCTCAGCGCCGATCGGCAGCTGCATCGGCACGGCAACGGCGCCGAGCTTGGCCTTCAGCTGGTCACGGACCTTGAAGAAGTTGGCACCGGTGCGGTCCATCTTGTTGACGAACGCAATGCGCGGAACCTGATACTTGTTGGCCTGGCGCCACACGGTTTCCGACTGCGGCTGCACGCCACCCACGGCACACAGCACGAACACGGCACCATCGAGCACGCGCAGCGAGCGCTCCACTTCGATGGTGAAGTCGACGTGCCCGGGGGTGTCGATGATGTTGAAGCGGTGCTCAGGCAGGGACTTGTCCATGCCCTTCCAGAACGCGGTGGTCGCAGCGGACTGGATCGTGATGCCACGCTCCTGTTCCTGCTCCATCCAGTCCATGGTGGCGGAGCCATCGTGCGTCTCGCCCAGCTTGTGGTTCTTGCCGGTGTAGAACAGGATGCGCTCGGACGTGGTGGTCTTGCCGGCATCGATGTGGGCCATGATGCCGAAGTTACGGTAACGCTCGATGGGAGTAGTGCGGGCCACAGGGAGCCTCTCAGATTCTTCGTATTTCGGAATGGCCGAACGCCGCCTTTCGGCGGCCTTCGGGTTGAAGCGGCGCTCAAAGCGCCACAGTGGCACCAGTTGGTGCCCGGGACCCAGTACTCAAGGTCCCTTTGGAACTCACCAGCGGTAGTGCGCGAACGCCTTGTTCGCTTCCGCCATACGGTGGGTTTCTTCGCGCTTCTTGATAGCGCCGCCGCGGTTTTCCGAAGCGTCCAGCAGTTCAGCAGCCAGCTTGCGCGGCATGGTGTTTTCACCACGCTTGCGGGCCGAATCGATCAGCCAGCGCATGGCCAGCGCCATCTTGCGCGAGGAGCGCACTTCGACCGGCACCTGGTAGGTGGCACCACCAACGCGGCGCGACTTCACTTCGACCGACGGAGCAACGTTGTCCAGGGCCTTCTGCACCAGTTCAACGGCGTTCGGGTTCTTTTCACCGATCACGTCCATGGCGCCATACACGATCTTCTCGGCGACGGACTTCTTGCCGCTGAGCATGACCATGTTGATGAAACGGGCGATGGTTTCGCTTCCGTGCTTCGGATCCGGCAGGACAGCGCGCTGCGGAGTATTACCTTTACGGGACATAGTCTACTCCTTAAGCCTTCGGACGCTTGGCGCCGTACTTGGAACGGGCCTGGCGACGCTTGGCAACGCCGGCAGCATCGAGCGAGCCGCGCACGGTGTGGTAACGCACACCCGGCAGATCCTTGACGCGACCACCGCGGATCAGGACCACGGAGTGCTCCTGCAGGTTATGGCCTTCACCACCGATGTAGCTGATGACCTCTTCCTGGTTCGTCAGGCGCACTTTGGCAACCTTACGCAGAGCCGAGTTCGGCTTCTTCGGGGTGGTGGTGTAAACACGGGTGCAAACGCCACGACGCTGCGGGCATTTGTCGAGTGCCGGCGAGGCACTCTTGTACGTGGTCGCTTGCCGCGGCTTGCGGACCAGCTGGTTGATCGTCGCCATCAGTAGGTTCTTCTGATTGGGGCCGTAAAAACGGCCAGAGATGCGGAAATTGTAAAGCAGG
Organism: Stenotrophomonas pictorum JCM 9942; assembly: GCF_001431585.1. Lineage (NCBI taxonomy): Bacteria > Pseudomonadati > Pseudomonadota > Gammaproteobacteria > Lysobacterales > Lysobacteraceae > Stenotrophomonas > Stenotrophomonas pictorum. The sequence goes on from NZ_LLXS01000036.1 coordinate 3,573, forward strand.
CCAAATTTTTGGCCTGCTGAGACAGACGATTGTAGCAACCCGTCAAAAGCACAGTCAAACGCGCCTCAGTCAGGCCGGCCCTGATCCAGAGCCGTTACAGGGGGGCCTCCATGTACCCCGTTCAGGTCGAACCGCCGGCCCGCGAACGGGCCGGCCAGTCGTCACTATTACTCTTCGCCACCGACAGTCTGTTCGACTTCCGGGGCTGCAACCTCCACTTCGGGAGCCGCTGCGGTGCCGGACAGGGTCTGGATTTCAGACTCGGTCAGGCCGGACGCACTGCGACGGCGCTTGGTGTGGTACGCAAGACCGGTACCCGCCGGAATCAGGCGGCCGACGATCACGTTTTCCTTCAGACCGCGCAGATTGTCCGAGGTGCCGCGGACGGCCGCTTCGGTCAGCACGCGCGTGGTTTCCTGGAACGATGCGGCCGAGATGAACGATTCGGTCGCCAGCGAGGCCTTGGTGATACCCAGCAGCACCGGATCGAAACGGGCCGGCAGCTCATTGCGGGCGATCAGTTTCGCATTTTCCTCGATCACGCGCTGGCGCTCGGCCTGCTCGCCATTCAGGAACTTGCTGTTGCCCTGATCGGTGATTTCCACCTTGCGCAGCATCTGACGCGAGATCACTTCAATGTGCTTGTCGTTGATCTTCACGCCCTGCAGGCGGTACACGTCCTGGATTTCCTTGACCAAGTAGCGGGCCAGCTCTTCCACACCCTTCAGGCGCAGGATGTCCTGCGGGCTCGGCTCGCCGTCCACGATGGTTTCGCCGCGGCTCACGTGCTCACCTTCGAACACGATGATCTGGCGGTACTTCGGAATCAGCTCTTCGTGCTCCGAACCATCGGTGTCCTTGATGATCAGGCGCTGCTTGCCCTTGGTGTCCTTGCCGAAGCTGATGATACCCGAACGCTCGGCCAGGATCGCCGGATCCTTCGGCTTGCGCGCTTCGAACAGGTCGGCAACGCGCGGCAGACCACCGGTGATGTCGCGGGTCTTGGAGGCTTCCTGCGGAATCTTGGCGACCACGTCACCCACGCCGACCGGCACCCCGTCCTGCAGGTTGACGATCGAGCGCGGCGGCAGCAAGTACTGCGCCGGCAGATCGGTACCCGGGATGGTCAGGTCATTGCCCTTGGCATCGACGATGCGCACGATCGGACGCAGATCCTTGGCCTGCGAACCGCGACGCTTCGGATCGGTGATTTCACGCGAGGCCAGACCGGTCAGCTCGTCGGTCTTCTCGATGACGGTGACGCCGTCGATGAAGTCGATGAAGCGGATGAAACCGGCCACTTCCGACACGATCGGGTGGTTATGCGGATCCCAGGTCGCCACGGTCTGGCCAGCCTTGATTTCCGAACCGTCCTTGACCGTGATGTTGGCACCGTACGGCAGCTTGTAGCGCTCACGCTCGCGACCGTGCGGATCCAGGACCGAGATTTCGCCCGAACGCGACACCGCCACCAGCGAACCGTTGGCGTGCTCGACGTGCTTGAGGTTGGAGAACTTCACCGAACCGGTGGTCTTGACGGTGATGTTGTCCACCGCCGCCGCACGCGATGCCGCACCACCGATGTGGAACGTACGCATGGTGAGCTGGGTACCCGGCTCACCGATCGACTGCGCGGCGATCACACCGACCGCTTCACCGATGTTGACGATGTGGCCACGGGCCAGATCGCGGCCGTAGCAGAGACCGCAGACACCGAATGCCGATTCGCAGGTGATGGTCGAGCGGACCTTGATGGACTCCACGCTGGCTTCTTCCAGCTTGGCCACCCACTGCTCGTCGAGCAGCGTGTTGCGGGTCACGATCGGATCCTCGTCGTTGCCCGGCAGGAACACGTCCTCGGCAACCACGCGACCCAGCACGCGGTCCTTCAACGGCTCCACCACGTCGCCGCCCTCCACGATCGGCGTCATGGTCAGGCCTTCGACGGTGCCGCAGTCGACTTCGGTGATCACCACGTCCTGGGCCACGTCGACCAGACGACGGGTCAGGTAACCGGAGTTCGCCGTCTTCAGCGCGGTATCGGCCAGACCCTTACGGGCACCGTGGGTGGAGTTGAAGTACTCCTGTACGTTCAGGCCTTCGCGGAAGTTCGCCTTGATGGGCGTCTCGATGATCGAGCCGTCCGGACGCGCCATCAGGCCACGCATACCGGCCAGCTGACGGATCTGCGCCTGGCTACCACGCGCACCGGAGTCGGCCATGATGTACAGCGAGTTCATCGACTTCTGGTCGACGACCTTGCCTTCGGCGTCTTCCACCTTCTCGGTACCGATGGTTTCCATCATCGCCTTGGCGATGCGCTCGTTGGTGCGCGACCAGATGTCGACCACCTTGTTGTAACGCTCGCCAGCGGTGACCAGACCGGACTGGTACTGCTCCTGGATTTCCAGCACTTCAGCTTCGGCTTCGCCCAGGATGCCCTTCTTCGCATCCGGGATCAGCATGTCGTCGATACCGATCGACACGCCGGCGCGGGTGGCGTAGGCATAGCCGGTGTACATCAGCTTGTCGGCGAACACCACGGTGTCCTTCAGACCCAGCAGACGGTAGCTCTGGTTGATCAGGCGCGAGATGTTCTTCTTGGTCATCTCGGTGTTGCACAGCTCGAACGGCAGGCCCTCGGGCATGATCTCGCTCAGCAGCGCACGACCCACGGTCGTGTCCTCGATCGAGGTGCGCTTGACCTTGTTGCCATCGGCATCACGCTCGACGTGGGTGATACGCACCTTGACCTGGGCATGCAGCTCGACCAGACGGTTGTCGTAGGCGCGTTTCACTTCGTCGGTGTTGGCGAAGACCATGCCCTCGCCCTTCTTGTTCACCAGCGAGCGGCTCATGTAGTACAGGCCCAACACCACGTCCTGCGACGGCACGATGATCGGCTCGCCGTTGGCCGGCGACAGGATGTTGTTGGTGGACATCATCAGCGCACGCGCTTCCAGCTGGGCTTCCAGCGAGAGCGGCACGTGGACGGCCATCTGGTCACCGTCGAAGTCGGCGTTGAATGCGGTACACACCAGCGGATGCAGCTGGATGGCCTTGCCTTCGATCAACAGTGGTTCGAACGCCTGGATGCCCAGACGGTGCAGGGTCGGCGCACGGTTCAGCAGCACCGGATGTTCGCGGATGACTTCTTCCAGGATGTCCCAGACTTCGCCTTCTTCGCGCTCGACCAGCTTCTTGGCGGCCTTGATGGTGGTGGCCAAGCCGCGACGCTGCAGCTTGGCGAACACGAACGGCTTGAACAGCTCCAGCGCCATCTTCTTCGGCAGGCCGCACTGGTGCAGCTTAAGGTACGGACCGACGGTGATCACCGAACGGCCCGAGTAGTCCACGCGCTTGCCGAGCAGGTTCTGGCGGAACCGACCCTGCTTGCCCTTGATCATGTCGGCCAGCGACTTGAGCGGACGCTTGTTGGTGCCGGTAATGGCGCGGCCGCGGCGGCCGTTGTCCAGCAGGGCGTCAACCGATTCCTGCAGCATGCGCTTTTCGTTGCGCACGATGATGTCCGGCGCATTGAGCTCCAGCAGGCGACGCAGACGGTTGTTGCGGTTGATGACGCGGCGGTACAGATCGTTCAGATCCGAGGTCGCGAAGCGGCCACCATCCAGCGGCACCAGCGGACGCAGATCCGGCGGCAGCACCGGCAGCACGGTCATCACCATCCACTCCGGACGGTTGCCCGATTCAAGGAAGGCTTCGACCAGCTTGATGCGCTTGGTCAGACGCTTGAGCTTGGTTTCCGAACCGGTGCTGGCGATTTCCTCGCGCAGGCGGACCATTTCGGCCTGCAGGTCGATGGTGCGCAGCAGTTCGAACACGGCCTCGGCGCCCATGGCGGCGTCGAAATCGTCACCGTGCTCCTGGCGGGCCTGCAGGTACTGCTCTTCGGTCAGCAGCTGACGGCGCTCCAGCGTGGTCAGACCCGGCTCGGTCACCACGTAGGCTTCGAAGTACAGCACGCGCTCGATGTCGCGCAGGGTCATGTCCAGCATCAGGCCGATGCGGCTGGGCAGCGACTTAAGGAACCAGATGTGGGCGACCGGCGAGGCCAGGTCGATGTGGCCCATGCGCTCGCGGCGCACCTTGGCCAGGGTCACCTCGGTGCCGCACTTCTCGCAGACCACGCCGCGGTGCTTCATGCGCTTGTACTTTCCGCACAGGCACTCGTAGTCCTTGACCGGGCCAAAGATGGCGGCACAGAACAGGCCGTCGCGTTCCGGCTTGAAGGTACGGTAGTTGATGGTTTCCGGCTTCTTCACTTCGCCGAAGGACCACGAACGGATCAGGTCCGGCGAGGCCAGCGCGATCTTGATCGCGTCGAAGTCCAGCGTCTGGCGCTGCTGGTTGAAGAGGTTGAGCAGGTCTTTCATGGTGTTCTCCGAAAGGAGGAAATCTTTGTCGATGGGCTGTCAGTTCACTGCGGGCGGCGCTGCTGCATCAGATGCAGCAGCGCCTGCGCGATCAGTTGCCTTCCAGTTCCATGTTGATGGCCAGCGAACGGATTTCCTTCACCAAAACGTTGAAGGATTCCGGCATGCCCGCGACCATCTCGTGCTCACCGTCGACGATGTTCTTGTACATCTGGTTGCGGCCCTGCACGTCATCGGACTTCACCGTCAGCATCTCCTGCAGGGTGTAGGCCGCGCCGTAGGCTTCCAGCGCCCAGACTTCCATTTCACCGAAGCGCTGGCCACCGAACTGCGCCTTGCCGCCCAGCGGCTGCTGGGTGACGAGCGAGTACGGGCCGGTCGAACGGGCGTGCATCTTGTCGTCGACCAGGTGGTTCAGCTTCAGGTAGTGCATGTAGCCCACCGTGGTCAGACGGTCGAACGCCTCACCGGTACGGCCGTCATGCAGCTGCATCTGCGTCTTGGTGGCGTTGAAGCCCAGACGTTCGGTTTCCGGAGCGCCATCCGGGTATGCCAGGTTCAGCATCTCGCGGATTTCGTCTTCGTGGGCGCCGTCGAACACCGGGGTAGCCATCGGCACACCGTCGGTCAGGTTCTTGGCCAGGCCGAGCAGCTCCTCGTCGCTGAACTGGCTCAGGTCCACGCGCTCGCCGGCAGTGCCGTTGTCGTGGTTGTAGATCTTGCCCAGGAACTCGCGCAGCTCGCTGACCGCACGCTGCTCTTCGAGCATCTTCTGGATGCGCTTGCCCAGACCCTTTGCGGCCCAGCCCAGGTGCACTTCCAGAATCTGGCCGATGTTCATACGCGACGGCACGCCCAGCGGGTTCAAGCAGATATCCACCGAGGTACCGTCAGCCATGTACGGCATGTCCTCGACCGGCACCACGTTGGAAACCACACCCTTGTTGCCGTGACGGCCTGCCATCTTGTCACCCGGCTGGATGCGACGCTTCACGGCCAGGAACACCTTGACCATCTTCAACACGCCCGGTGCCAGATCGTCACCCTGGGTGATCTTGCCGCGCTTGTCGGCGAAGCGACGCTCGAATTCCTTCTCGTGCGCCTGGATCTGCATCTGCGCGCGTTCGATGGCTTCGGCCGCGTCGTCATCCTTCATGCGCAGGGTGAACCAGTCGGACTTCTTCAGCCCGTCCAGCAGCGCGTCGGAGACGATGTCGCCCTTCTTCAGGCTGGCACCGCCGTTGGCGACCTTGCCCACGATCTGCGAGCGCAGACGGGCATAGATGGCCGCTTCCAGGATGCGGAACTGGTCGTCGAAGTCCTTCTTGACGCGCTTGATCTCGCTTTCCTCGATCTGGCGTGCACGCTTGTCCTTCTCGATGCCGTCGCGGGTGAAGACCTGCACGTCGATGACGGTGCCGTCCATGCCCGGCGGCACGCGCAGCGAGCTGTCCTTAACGTCGGACGCCTTCTCACCGAAGATCGCGCGCAGCAGCTTCTCTTCCGGAGTCAGCTGGCTCTCGCCCTTCGGCGTGACCTTGCCCACCAGGATGTCGCCGGAGCGCACTTCGGCACCGATGTACACCACGCCGGACTCGTCCAGGCGGTTCAGCGCCTGCTCGGACACGTTCGGGATGTCGGCCGAGATTTCCTCCGGCCCCAGCTTGGTGTCACGCGCGACGCAGGTCAGCTCTTCGATGTGGATCGTGGTGTAACGATCCTCTTCCACCACACGCTCGGACAGCAGGATGGAGTCTTCGAAGTTGTAGCCGTTCCACGGCATGAACGCGATCAGCATGTTCTGACCCAGCGCCAGCTCACCGATATCGGTGGACGGACCATCGGCCAGCACGTCGCCACGCGCGATCACATCACCCACGTTCACCAGCGGACGCTGGTTGATGCAGGTGTTCTGGTTCGAGCGGGTGTACTTGATCAGGTTGTAGATGTCCACGCCGGCATCAGCGGCGTCGGTGATCTCGTTCTCGTTGACCTTGACCACGATGCGGCCGGCGTCGATCTGCACGATCTCGCCACCACGACGGGCGTTCACGGTCACGCCGGAGTCACGCGCCACGGCACGCTCGATACCGGTACCGACCAGCGGCTTCTGCGCACGCAACGTCGGCACGGCCTGACGCTGCATGTTGGCGCCCATCAGTGCACGGTTGGCGTCATCGTGCTCCAGGAACGGCACCAGCGCCGCGGCGACCGACACGGTCTGCATCGGCGAGACGTCCATGAAGTGCACTTCGGCCGGCGGCTTGAGCAGCGATTCGCCCTGGTAACGGCACGGCACGAAGGTCTCGGTGAGCATGTTGTCGCCATTGGTCAGGGCATTGGCCTGGGCGATGACGTACTCGTTTTCTTCGATCGCCGACAGATACTCGATATCGTCGCTGACCTTGCCGTCGTGCACCTTGCGATACGGGGTTTCCAGGAAACCGTACTCGTTGGTGCGGGCGTACACGGCCAGCGAGTTGATCAGGCCGATGTTCGGGCCTTCCGGGGTTTCGATGGTGCAGACGCGGCCGTAATGGGTCGGGTGCACGTCGCGCACTTCGAAGCCGGCACGTTCGCGGGTCAGACCGCCCGGGCCCAATGCCGAGACACGACGCTTGTGGGTCACTTCCGACAGCGGGTTGTTCTGGTCCATGAACTGCGACAGCTGCGAGGAGCCGAAGAATTCCTTGATCGCGGCAGCGACCGGCTTGGCGTTGATCAGCTCCTGCGGCGTGAGGCCTTCGGACTCGGCCATCGACAGGCGTTCCTTGACCGCGCGCTCGACCCGGACCAGGCCGACGCGGAACACGTTCTCGGCCATTTCACCGACCGAACGCACGCGACGGTTGCCCAGGTGATCGATGTCATCGACCACGCCACGACCGTTGCGGATCTCGGTCAGCACCTTGATCACGTCCAGGATGTCCGAACCTTCGCCATGGGCGGCAACCAGACGCTTGGATTCCTCGTCGTTGCGCTCGCCGAAGTACTTGCGGTCGTACAGCACCGCTTCGCCGGTGACTTCCTTGCGGCCGACACGGCGATTGAACTTCATGCGACCGACCGTGGACAGGTCGTAACGCTCGAAAGTGAAGAACAGGTTGTGGAACAGGTTCTGCGCGGCATCCTTGGTCGGCGGCTCGCCCGGACGCATCATGCGGTAGATCTCGACCAGCGCTTCCAGCTGCGTCTTGGTCGGATCGATACGCAGGGTGTTGGACAGATACGGACCGCGGTCCAGATCGTTCACCCACAGGGTGCCGACCGCATCCACCCCCGCCTTGCGGAAGTTCTGCAGCTGCTCGTCGGTGATCTCGTCGTTGGCCTGGGCCAGCAGCTCACCGGTGTTCGCATCGACCACGTCGTGCGACAGGATGTGGCCGACCAGGTAGTCGTCCGGCACCGCCAGCGCGGCGATGCCCGAGGCCTGCAGCTGCTTGATGTGGCGGGCGGTGATGCGCTTGCCGGCTTCCACGATGACCTTGTCACCATCAGCCAGGTCGAAGTTCAGCGTTTCACCACGCAGACGCTCCGGCACCAGCTCCAGCTGCACGCCCTCGTCCGGGTTGATGTGGAACGTGTTGATCTCGAAGAACTCGGCCAGCATCTCTTCGTTGCTGTAGCCGAGCGCGCGCAGCAGGATCGATACCGGCAGCTTGCGGCGACGGTCGATACGGGTGAACAGCGCATCCTTCGGGTCGAACTCGAAGTCCAGCCAGGAACCGCGGTAAGGAATGATGCGGGCGCTGTACAGCAGCTTGCCCGAGCTGTGGGTCTTGCCACGGTCGTGGTCGAAGAACACGCCCGGCGAACGGTGCAGCTGCGACACGATGACGCGCTCGGTACCGTTGACGATGAAGGTGCCGTTGTCGGTCATCAGCGGGATTTCGCCCAGATAGACCTCCTGCTCCTTCACGTACTTGATCGCCTTGGTGGACGATTCGCGGTCATAGATGACCAGGCGTACGGTCACGCGCAGCGGCGCGCCGTAGCTCATGCCACGCTGGCGACATTCGCGCTCGTCAAACACCGGGTCGCCCAGCTTGTAACCGACATATTCCAGCGCAGCGTTGCCGCTGTAGCTGGAGATCGGAAACACCGACTTCAGTGCGGCATGCAGGCCGTGCTCCGAGCGCTTGGCCGGATCAACGTTCTCCTGCAGGAATTCGCGGTACGAATCGACCTGGATGGCGAGCAGGAACGGCACTTCGAGGATCGAGCGCTGCTTGCCGAAGTCTTTGCGGATTCGCTTTTTTTCGGTGTACGAATAGGACGTCATGAGGTCTTCCACCTTGTTGTGCGAGCCGTGCGTCCACGACCCGTAAGGAAACTTGAATTGCCAGTTGGAAGTCGCTGGTATTGCCGGCACCAGCACGCCTTCTCCTGCTACTTCCAACTGCCAACTCGCTTGGAACACGGAGTTGGGCTTTACCAGCGCGTCAGATCGTCACCAACCGCGCGCCAGGTACCACACCCGCAATCCACTTGCGGTTTGAAACGACCAAAGGCCGGGGACTTACGTCCCCAGCCTTGGCTGCATCGCCGTGAATCGATGACGATGCAAGAACTGATTACTTCAGCTCGACGGTAGCACCGGCGGCCTCCAGATCCTTCTTGAACTTCTCGGCGTCTTCCTTCGAAGCGCCTTCCTTCACGACGCCACCGGCTTCGGCCAGATCCTTCGCTTCCTTCAGGCCCAGGCCGGTGATGGCACGAACGGCCTTAATCACTTCGACCTTCTTGGCGCCGGCATCCTTCAGGATGACGTTGAATTCGGTCTGCTCTTCAACCACAGCAGCCGGGCCGGCAGCGGCAACGGCAACCGGAGCAGCGGCGGAAACGCCGAACTTCTCTTCGATGGCCTTGACCAGCTCCATCACTTCCATCAGGGACTTTTCGGCGATTGCGTCGACGATCTGATCGTTGGTAAGGGACATTTTGATTACCTTTTGAAAATATTCTGGATTGAGGTTCCGTACGGAACCACGGGGACGTCGAACTTAGGCGGTTTCAGCAGCCGGCTCGGCAGCTTCTGCAGCTGCGCCACCTTCCTGCTTTTCACCGACAGCCTTGACGGCGCGCGCGAACATGGTGACCGGCTCGGTCAGGACGCGGGCCAGCATGGCCAGGGCCTGATCACGGGTCGGCAGCGATGCCAGCACGTCAACGTGGCCAGCCGGGAACAGTTCCCCGCCGATTGCCACGACTTTCGCCTTCAGCTTGTCATTGCCCTTGGCGGCATCCTTGATCAGGCGACCGGCTGCGCCGGGCTCCTCGAGCGAAAACGCATACAGCAGCGGACCAACCAGCTGGTCCTGGGCGCATGCGAAATCGGTGCCTTCAACGGCACGTGCGGCCAGCGTGTTCTTGACAACTTTCAAGAAAACACCGGTTTCACGCGCCTGCTTGCGCATCGCGGTCATCTGGGCGACCGTGGTGCCAGCGTATTCGGCTGCGATCAAGGAGTGGGCCTTGGCGGCGACGTCTGCCAGCTCGGCGACTACTTCTTGCTTCTGGGACAGATTGAGAGCCATTGCACTCCTCCTATTGAACTCCGCTTACGGCTCCTGCCGTGTGCGGTCCTGGGCGGCTTCCATCCTGGACGCCGGGAGCATCGGGGTGACGCTCCGGTGGTGGCCGTTCTAGAGCTGGAGTGGGCGAACCTGGGTTACCCCAGACGTGCGTGAACCAGAAAAATTCCAGAAAGGCGGCACCATCTACGCAGGGTGATTCAGAACGAATCGATTAAGCGCTCCCGCTATGCCGGCGGCGACTCCTTGCCAGATCGAGCTTCCGTGCCCGTCGCCGGTATGCGCTGACCGCGCCTGCGGTCTTTGACGGCTATCACCCGGGCGGACCCGGGCAACGCCTTCAAAATGACGGATGCGGCGCCCATAGGCACCGCACCCGCTTGAAACGATTACTTCAGGGTCAGCGAGGACTGATCAACCGTCACGCCCGGGCCCATCGTCGAGCTCACCGAAACCTTCTGCAGGTAGGTGCCCTTCGAGGTGGCCGGCTTGGCCTTGATCAGATCGACCAGCAGCGCCTGCAGGTTCGACTGCAGTGCGGCGTTGTCGAAGCTGGCCTTGCCGATGGTGCAGTGGATGATGCCGGCCTTGTCGGTGCGGTAGCGCACCTGACCCGACTTGGCATTCTTCACCGCTTCGCCCGGGTTGGCCGACACAGTGCCGACCTTCGGGTTCGGCATCAGGCCGCGCGGGCCCAGCACGGTGCCCAGCTTACCCACGACGCGCATCGCGTCCGGGGTGGCGATGACCACGTCATAGTTCAGATCGCCGGCCTGCATCTTCTCGGCCAGATCGTCCATACCGACGGCTTCGGCGCCAGCGGCCAGGGCTTCATCCGCCTTGGCACCGGCCGGAGCGAACACGGCCACACGGACCGACTTGCCGGTACCGGCCGGCAGCACGGTCGAACCGCGCACCTGCTGGTCGGACTTCTTCGCATCCACGCCCAGGCGCACAGCAACGTCGATGGACTCGACGAACTTGGCCTTGGTGGCGGTCTTCAGGATGTTGATCGCTTCTTCGAAGGCGTATGCCTTGCCCGGAACGACGGCGGCCTTGATGGCCTTCTCACGCTTGGTCTGTGCCATCAGATTAACCCTCTACCACCAGGCCCATGGAACGGGCGGAGCCCGCGATCGTACGCACGGCGGCGTCCAGGTCAGCAGCCGTCAGATCCGGCTCCTTCGCCTTGCAGATTTCTTCCAGCTGCGCGCGCGTGACCTTGCCCACCTTGTCGGTGTTGGGCTTCTTCGAGCCCGAGGTGATGCCGGCAGCCTTCTTGAGCAGCACGGTGGCCGGGGTGCTCTTGGTGATGAAGGTGAAGGTACGGTCCGAATAGGCCGTGATGATCACCGGCACCGGCAGACCCGGCTCCAGCTTCTGCGTGGCGGCATTGAACGCCTTGCAGAATTCCATGATGTTCAGACCGCGCTGACCCAGCGCCGGGCCGACCGGCGGCGAGGGGTTGGCCTGACCGGCCTTCACCTGCAGCTTGATGTAGCCAATTACTTTCTTAGCCATGAGTTTTTCTCCGGGTGCTAGCGCCTTTCGACAACAGGCTCCCCATCGGACCGGGAATCACGCGTCCCGGCTTTCGCGTTTTGAAATCACACCAAAGGCCACCTCTCGGCAGCCCTTGATCGCACCTTTCCGAGGAAAGAGCCGAAAATTATAGCAACTTTTACGCCAATCGCCTGAATGGGCGAATGCCTATCGATCAAGAGGCCTTTTCGACCTGACCGAACTCCAGCTCCACCGGCGTGGAACGACCGAAAATGAGCACCGCAACACGCAGGCGGCTCTTTTCGTAATTGACTTCCTCGACGACGCCATTGAAGTCATTGAACGGCCCCTCGATGACACGGACCATCTGACCCGGCTCGAACAGCACCTTCGGACGCGGCTTCTCCACACCTTCCTGGACACGATCCAAGATGGCGGCCGCCTCCTCGTCGCGAATCGGCAACGGGCGATCGGCAGTGCCACCGATAAAACCCATGACCTTCGGAGTTTCCTTCACCAGATGCCAGCTTTCGTTGTCGATACGCGGAATACCGGCCTCTTCATGGGTTTCGATCTGAACCAGCACGTACCCGGGGAAGAACTTGCGCTCGGAACGGCGCTTCTGACCGGAGCGCATCTCGACCACCTCTTCGGTGGGAACCAGCACATCACCGAAACGCTCCTGCATCTCGTCACGCACAATGCGATCACGCAACGCCTGCGCAACCGACTTCTCAAAACCTGAATAGGCGTGGACGACGTACCAACGTTTCACTGTTAACTCCTCAACGCCCAAAGAACCACTGGGTCAGTTTCTGGATCACGAAATCAAAACCACCCAGCAGCAGGCTCAGCACGATCACCACCACAATTACCACCCACGTCATGCGGATAGCTTCCTGGCGGGTCGGCCACACAACCTTGCGCAGCTCGAAACGGGATTCGGAAAGAAATTCGCGAACCTGATGCCCCTTACCGGTCATCATAAACACGGCAACACCTGCCACCAGCCCGACGACGACCGCCAGCACACGCAACTGGCCCGACCAGGCACCCAACCGGGCTGCCTGCTCGGGCGAGGAAAACCAGAACCAGAAGAACAGACCCGCCAGAGCCAACAATGCAGCCCCGACGTACTTGGCGATATCAACACCCGATGCGGTGCTCTTGGAGTGCTCGATCTTGCTATTCATCCGACTCTTGCTGCTGGTGCGACCAAGGTCACTGGATAGAGTGTGGCAAGTGGCACGCCAGGAGGGACTCGAACCCCCAACCTGCGGTTTTGGAGACCGCTGCTCTGCCAATTGAGCTACTGGCGTATGACTTGGCCTGTTTACACGTCCCTTAGACGGCGAAGGCGGACCGGGGTTCCCGGCCCGCCATTCGCGTAACCAGCAGTTGTGCCGCTGGATACTGCAGAGGTATTACTTGGTGATCTTGGAG
>NZ_LLXS01000037.1:0-40035 GCF_001431585.1 Stenotrophomonas pictorum JCM 9942
TTTTGCGGGGGGATTACCCCGCCTTCCAAGCCAACTCTCCCAACTCAATATCCTCCATACGCCCCCCTTAAGATGATCGTCCCTGCGAAATTCGACAGATTTAACCTATTCTGACTGAATCATGCACGGAAGTTCGATTGACAGAGCAAGCCGGCTCGGCTCCACCGCACGGGTGAGTCGAAACAATTGCGCGACTAATCAGATCGACCTCAATGGGGCGAAAGACCCCACTCAATCAACTACACACCAACGCGGGGTTTTCCTACAGAAAAACCATGACCGGGTGCGTGGTTTGCAACGGCGGGCTGATGCAGGCTTGACGCGCCCGGCCGAACGGTCGGGTCCACCTCGTTCGGGGCGGTTGCCGTCCCCATCCCTGATTCGCATAAGGACCATGCAATGACCACGACACAGAATCTGATTTCCCTCACCCTCACCGATGACCAGCTGCAGGCCGTGGACCAGGCGCTGAGTGATCTGGAGGCGCAGTTGACCGGACTGGTGGCGATGACCACGGCGCAGCGGCGCAAGCTGGCGCGGATGGGCGACAAGTCCGAGGCGTTCTGCCGGCAGACCTTGAGCATGCTGGCGCAGAACCCGCAGGTGGTGCCGGCCACCTTGAACGTGGCCGATGCGGTGTCCGATCTGCAGGCGCTGGACCGCCTGCGCCCGCGCATGCAACGCATCACCCGGCTGGCCGAACGGGCTTCGGATACCGAGATCGCGCTGGGCAGCGATGTGGTGCGCTGCGCGCTGGACGGTTACGCGATCCTGAAAGTGGCCGGGCGCAACCAGGGCCTGGAAGGGCTGCGCCGCGGATTGAGCAGCCGCTTTGCCAAGAGCGCGCGGGTGAACGAGTCCGAGCCGGCCTGAGTCATCGGCCCCGGCCGGGAAACCCTACCTTCCCGGTCGCCGCCCCACATGAGTAACCGTACCCAGCCGCCCTCGGGGCGGCTTTTTTGTGCCTGTCGCACCACCTACCGCGACCGTGCGTGGGCAACCGGCGCCGTTTACGTCCCAATCCGCACCTGCGCACAGCCCGAAAGGGCCTCGTTTTGAGACAGAAGTCTCATCGATGCCGAAAAAAGCGGCATCGTTGCCACTTCAAGTGCCATCGTTGCCCCAAAAAGGGGCAACGTTGCCGGTCAAAGTGGCATCGATGGCGAAAAAAGCGGCATCGCTGCCGTTTCAAGTGCCATCGATGCCCCTTTTTGGTGCAAACGTGGCCCTCGCCGGCCAAAGTGAAGGCAACGCGGGGGCAGCGCTGCCCCGCCATGGTCAGCGCCGGCCCGGCGCGGTGCTCGGTCCACCCCGGCGGTCGCACCGTCGCCGCTTTATCCGCCGTGCGGTACATGCCGGCCGCCGTGGCCCGATTGCCATCGTTCGGCGCAGCCGGCGGCGCTACCGCGCGCCGCGCCACCTGCTGCTGACGATTCCCGCATCCGGCTATTGCTTACGGCCAAGGCGCCTGCAACGCTGCACCCCTGTCCTGTGGAATCTCCCCGATGCCGGCGCTGCCGTCCCTGCTGCGATCCTGTTCCCGGCGGCTGCGGCGCACGCTGGTCGTGGCGCTGGTGCTGGCCGGCAGCTGGCCGGTGCTGGCAGGCAATGCCGACCTGCCCGAATGGACGCCGACCACGCCGAAGCTGGAAGGCACCGAACTGGCGCGACTGGAGGCGGCGCTGCAGCAGTTGCCGGTCCAGCGCCCGGGCATCACCGATCTGTATGTGCTGGGCGTGGCCGGCGATGCCGGCGAGGACGTGTTCGGCAACGAGGTGCGGTATCTACAGCAGCTGGCGGCGCAACGCTGGCAAACCGGCGGGCGCACGCTGAGCCTGATCAACGCCCCGCCCGGCTCGGCTGCGGACGGCACCGCGCCGCAGGCCACCTTCGAGAGCCTGGGCTACGCGCTGGACGGGCTGGGGCAGGCGCTGGACCCGGCCGAGGATGTGCTGCTGCTCTATCTGACCAGCCACGGCCTGCCGGACAACAGCTTCTACCTGCGCACCGGCCCGGAGCAGGAGGATTACCTGTCACCGCAGGATCTGGCGCAGCTGCTGGACGAGGCGAAGATCGGCAATGCGGTGATCGTGGTGTCGGCCTGTTTCTCGGGCGGGTTTGTGCCGCCGCTCAAGGCGCCCAACCGCATGATCATCACCGCCGCGCGCGAGGACCGGCCCTCGTTCGGTTGCGGCAATACCGACAGCGCCACCTGGTTCGGCCGCGCCTTCCTGGTGGAAGCGCTCAATGCCGGCAACGATTTCAGCGCCGCCTTCGCCCAGGCACGGACCAGGGTGAAACGCCGCGAGCGACAGGAAGGCGAGTTGCCGTCGTACCCGCAGATCGCCACCGGCAGGCATATCGAGGCGGTACTGGCGCGCTGGCGCCAGCAACTGCCGCCCCCGGTGGTGGTGCCCTACCCGTTCGCGGCGCCGGCAGCGGCGATGGAACCGGCGGACGACAGCCCGCTGCCGGTGCCTACCGCCGCGCCAAGCCGTTAGGTGCGCGCCTGCCCGCGGCGCTTCTGCGTTGCTTGAGAAAGGCGGGTTGGGTGGGGGCTTTGGTCGCGACTTACGTCGCTCCTACAGAAATCGCTTCTGCAACGCTGCCAAGAGGTGTGAGGAATCGCGGCGGATGGTTTTTTGTCGCGACTGACGTCGCTCCTACCGGTCGCTTCCAAAGGTTGCTCCTACAGGCGGGCCGTCCGCTTCGTGCGTTTGCTCCGCAGCAACGCTGCAGCTGTGTGCTGTAGGCGTGACGTCCGTCGCGACAGGGCGTCCCGGTTCCGGCGGTCTGTCGCTGGATATGGGGCCTGCCGAGGCGGCAACCCCAGGCTCCTGTTGCCGCGCACGGCGGCGCGGATGGGCGGGTTTTCCCCGGTCGCCGGCGGACAACGGGGCATCCGCCGCGCACCTGTTCAGCGTGCGCCGGGAGGATCCACGCGGCGTGACGGGGCGATTGCCTCCGATTTCACGCGCTGTTCCCCGCCGCGCGCGACCTGCCGGTTCCGGCGTCAGGGCCGCCCTGATTGCCGCTGCAGGCGGATATGCCAGCGCGCGTGCGGTGAATCCAGCGGCCGGTTGCTGGGGTCCGCTGGCGCGGCCGGAGGTGGTTCTCACCTGAACGATGGCCCCGTCCGGCGCATGCGGAGCGCCGCCATTGCTGCCGGCTGCGTCACGTTTGAGCGGGTTTCAAACGCTTCCTGCAGGTTCTGTTAACCCCCGCTCCCTTAGAAACGGGTCCCCACATGCGTGGGGATTCATGGGAGGCACGCCATTGAAAGGCGTAAAGCTTTATCTGGAAGGGCCCGGGCGCGAGTGCCGGCCGGTCAGCTTCGTTTCAACCGAGGAAGTCCGCGCCGCAACCCTGTCGCGCATCAGCGGCCGCTCCGGTGAGGAGTCGGTTGAAATCACGCTATTGGCCGATGCCGATGGACACCTCGCCCGGCAGATCGACCGCGAGGGCTTCCGCTACAAATTCGATGGCTCCGAAATCAGCTGGAGCCTCATCGTTGCCTGATCAAAAGCCCCTCCCGGAGGGGCTTTTTCCCGGGGCCAGGTGGACCACCCGGCTACCCATTGGACTCAACGCCTGCGCGCCGCTTCCTTCCGGCACTATCTCCCCGGCGCCACAACCCGCTGACCGGGGGATGCGGCCAGCGGGCACCACCACGCGGACTATCGCCAGCCCGCGTCATCTTGTCCGGACCGTGACGAGCCTGCCTACCCAAGCTCGTTGTCACGCACTGCCCGCCGCTGAACAACGTGGTGTCCCCGCGGTGAACCCCGACAAGAACCTCTCACTCACTTGTGCTGACGGTCCTGTTGTTGCTTCTGGTCGTGCGGCTTCTGGTCATGCTGCTGCGGGCTGCCATGCCGCTGCGAGTTGTCGTCTTTGCCCGGCGAGCGCTGCTCGTGGCCTTTCTGCGGTGTTTGCGGAGTGGTCGGCATCTCATTGTTCCTCTTCAAATTCGCCCGGCGCCTGACGCTCCAGTTCAGGAGCAGGATCGCCGGGCAGATCCGGATTGCGCGTGTCGGGCAGATCCGGGTTGGGTTGATTCGGATTGCGCGGATCCCGTGTCGGATCCGGACGATCCGGATCGCGGGGCGCCTCCGGATCGGTGGGATTCGGGGTGCTCAAGCACGTGCTCCATCCACGCGACAACGTCGTCGCACGTACACGGTGCGCGTTGTGCCGTTAACCGGCAGTCCCCGAATCCGGAAGGGGGCTCACGGGGTGACCACCAAGCCAACTGGGGAGCGCGCCGCGTGCCCGGCGCGTGACAATCGCCGTTGCAGGATGCAAGGCGATTGGAGAAAGAACAGGGACGGACGAATCGCTCATCACATCGCACGGTGGAAATAGGCCTATGTTGGGCGCGGTGCGGGCACTACCTGTGCTCCGGATGCTGATCATGAACTACGAAGAGGTACGCGCTGACCTGGATGAACTGGCGCTGGAGATGACAACATCAGCACATGCATGGTCCCGCTCACAGCGCCTGGACAAGCTCAGATCCCTTGCGATTCTGACCCGGCGCGCTTTGAAAGCGGCATCCGGATCGGTAGACGAACTGGAGCGCAGCAACAATATCGACTCCCTTCTGGACCGGATAAAAAGCATGGTGTCTGCCGCGGAACAGCTGGATCAGCTCAAGGAAGACTTCCGGAACCGCAGAACATGACATCTCGCAGATATGCGAAAGACAGGGGAAGAACCCCCACCTGCGAAGATGGCGTACCTGGCTGCGCATCATGAACAATCAACGCGATCGCGACTTTGTCGACGTAACCGCCGAGCTTGGTTACTGGCGGACTCGGTACAGTGATGGCGCGCTTATCGGGGACAGTTTCATCAACGACTGCAATCCGGTAATCAAACTTGCCTGCGACATCTATATCCGCAATCCGCATGGAACGCGCAGTGCGTGGCACTCCGACCTGCACCGTCATCTATCGGGCAAGATGAGCATGGACCAGAGAAGAATCTCGGATCAGATAGCCGGTATGTGCTGGGATCGGCTTGTTTCCTGATCAGCCCGTTCATCCTCAGAGCGCCAATAGCACACCGGGGTAACACACAAAGGGGAAAGATGCTTCTGCGATGATTTCATCGCAATGGAGTAGAAGATGAGTAGCCTCAATGTAACAGCCAGCCCCCAGAACCCGCAGGAACGTGATCCGAAGCGGGCACCCGGCGCGATGCCAGAGCATGACACCAACCGCAAGGATGCGGACACCAAGGAAGGCAAGACCCATGACGGCAGCAAGCCTCAGCAGAAGTAACAGCAACTGCTGCTAAACAAATGGAGAGCTGCGCCAGCGTGCGCAGCTCGTCCTGAGGATCATCAACGGTGAAAACGGTGGCCCAGGCCAAGGCACTGATGGAAAAAATTGCCTATCAGCTTCGCCCTCCCGAGACGACCACGATGGCGCCTTGCAAGCTTTGCGGAAAAAGCAGCCCGGGAGGTCAAGCGTGCGCCGAGTGCCTGTGTCTGCAGTTGGAAACCCTGATCCAGAACAAAGGCGCCGTGGTGCGATGGTCCAAGTCGGTCAAGGCCGCTGCCGAAGATGAGGCGACCATCCTGACCTACGCAAAACGAGCGAAGTAGCCAGGTCCTGGGACCCGTTCCTGCTGCACGGACAGTTCATTGTCGCGATCGTTGACAGCGTGGAAATACAGGCATTCCCATGAACACCACTATTCACACCGCATCCTATGTCGACCTCCCCCGCTATCTTGGAACCTGGTACGAGATTGCCAGGAAGCCACAACATGGCGACAACCCGGACGCACGAGATCGGGTGTGGAACTTCACCAGGGACTCGGACGAACCCATCCACGTTTCCCACTCCTACATAGGTGAGCGCGACGCGCTGGAGGAATCTTCCGGTGTTGTCCGGGTATCCGACAGCGCCCATGCGAGATTCTCGATCAGCTTCATGCCGGATTGGCTGCAATGGGTTCCCTTTACCCGGGAGAAATTCTGGATTCTGGGAATTGATGACGACTATACGACCGCCCTTATCGGGGAGCCTGGCATGAAACGACTACATCTGCTCCACCGGCACGCCCAGATGGACCGGACTGTCGCAACCGGATGGATTGAGACCGCCCAGCAGCAAGGCTATGACACTTCCGACATTGTTTGGCCCGAACAGTCCGGCACCATCTACCTGAATCAAGTGCAGTGAGCGCCAGATGTCACTCTTGAGCATCCCTATGCCGACCCCTGACCCCAGACAACAGTTCATAGGCGAATGGAACGTCTGGGAGGAAGCCAGCTTTGCCGTGTTCCGCTTCTCACTTATTGATGATGGACTGGCAGTGACCTTCATCGACGACGTGGAAGGAGTGGAGAACGCCATCAGCGACGTCCGCTGGAATACGGAGGAACCCGCGCTGTACTTCACGGTGCAGTGGATGAAGGGCCCGACGCATCGCTACCGGATTTCGCCCGATGCCGATGGCAACACGCTTGAGGTTTCCATCACCGCAAGCTGGGTCGAGACCTGGGCACCGATGCCGGTGTACAAGCCCCACTGAGAATCTGACTCCCACGTTCCCGTTGGAGTTCCAGCCAGGGATCCAGGACCGGCGCGTCGATTTGACGGTGAATCCATCAGGCTCAATCCGATCCCGCACCATTTACCTGCCAGCTACGGCCCCCTGCCCCTTGGCGCAGCTCGATCATACGATCGCCGAGCCGGACTCACCCGCCGACGCATAACCGGAGCGCGTGATCGGATTCGAAGATCGTACCGGATGCGCTGCAGGAGTCTTCCGTCGCGGCACTGCCTCGTACCT
The DNA here is from genome assembly GCF_001431585.1 of Stenotrophomonas pictorum JCM 9942. Lineage (NCBI taxonomy): Bacteria > Pseudomonadati > Pseudomonadota > Gammaproteobacteria > Lysobacterales > Lysobacteraceae > Stenotrophomonas > Stenotrophomonas pictorum. Next base: position 6,808 of record NZ_LLXS01000037.1, read on the forward strand.
CAAAGGCATCACACCAACGCACCGTTCAGTGACGGGCGGCCCCTGCGTTGGCTTCCTGATTACTTTCCACCGGCCCGCGACTTTGCACGAACTCCGGGAAGGTCTCGGCCAGCGGCGCGGTGTCCGGCAGGATGTAGAACACCCCGCCCCGTTCGAACGTGGGAACGACCACCTGCTCGTAGAATTCGGGCGAGACATTGATGCAACCATGGGTGATGCGGTTGTCGTCCGGCGACGGCGACGCAAGGCGCTCGACGCGTCTCTCAGCCGGGACGCCGGTCGCCGTGGGGTGCATGGATACCGCCGAATCGTAATCCACCCACAGCACGCGGCCGGCGTCGATGGAGGGGCCGAAACCGCCTATAAAACGACCGGCAGGCGTGGTGCGGTCCTTGCCCGGAATCTCGCGAAGCGCCAGACCGGCAATGCCGGGGGCCGTGTGGTCACCCACCGCCGAACCAAACAGTCCGGGGGCGGCGCCGCGAAGCCGGCCGTCACCGTCGAATACCAGCACCTGGGCGGCGGCCTTGTCGATGATCGTGAACGGATAGCCCTGGCTGTCCTTGCTGGCAACCACCCAGCCGGCCAGCTCGATTACCGTGTCCGACACGGTCTGATCCGGGGGAAGCTGGTCGACGTCGGCCATCGGATGCGCGGCGGCATCCTGTGCATTGACTGGGCCAACACTTGCCAACGCCAGTACCAGCGCGCCACACGCGGCGCGGATCGCGGAATAGATACAGGTATTGATGGGACACGTTCCTTGGAGCATGGAGCGGCTTAAGAAAAACCCCCGGTGGTCAGCAAGGACCACCGGGTTTGAAGCGCACACCCTTGGTCAGCACGCGCGTAGGCGCGATCAGCCGCGCGGCTCGCGGCGCGGTGCGGTTTCGAGCTGCTGGACGCGGCCTTCGAGTTGATCCAGGCGCTGGTTGGCCCGCTGCGCGGACTGGTTGGCCGATTCGGCGCTCTGGGCTGCGCTCTGCACCTTCGTGTCGAGCGAATCAAGGCGCGTATTGATCTTTGCAAAATCGTCACGGTAGGTGGCGCAGCCGCCAAGACCGAGGGCGGCGACGGCCGTCACTGCCAACACCAGATTTTTCTTGGTCAGAAACATTTCACTTCTCCTTTCTCACGTCTGGACCACGGAAATATTGCGGACTTTTTGCACAGACATGATTGCGCCGCACGGCGTTGATGGACTGTGAAATGCCGCTATCCCTGCGTATTCAGGCGTAAATCCGCGCATGTCGCGGTGTAGCCGCGTGACTGCGGCCAACGCGGAAGATCGCACGCGTCTGATGCCCTGGATGCAGGCGCCTGTTTGTCGGTGCCGGGTTCATGCGCCCCCCTTACGGTGAGGGGGCTGCCGGCAATGGCAACGGCGATGCACCGTTATCGATCCGCGACAGGCGCATGCCTTCAACCCGCTCCTGCTGCGCCTGCGCCGGTGCGATCGCCAACGGAATGAGGGGCACTGCGCGCTCATCCGGCGCCAGCAACGTGATGCTGCTGGCGGCAAGGGTGGTGACGGTGTCCGCTGGCGTGCCGCGCGCGACGGAATGACCGGCGCTGCGCGGCTGTTCGGCGGTGTCGGCCTGTGGCACCTCGATCACTTCGCCGTTCACGACGATGCGGTCGCCGCTGCGCACGCGATTCCCCATGCGCATCGTGAATTCGGCTTCGGCCGGCATGTTGAGCGCGGTGTCATAGCCGCGATCAAGCACGAACAGCGCATCGGAGGTGGCAGGATCGCCGTCGCCTTCGTCCTGCACGAACCAGCCGACCACGCGGCCGCGATTGCCCTCGCCCAGCGTCTCGCCCAATTCCTGCGCGATATCGTCGCCATCGCCGGCCAGGCTGCGCACCACCACGCCTTCGATCAGCACCTGCTCGCCGAGCAGCGGGCTTACCGCGCCACTGCCCTGCACCTGGCCGATCAGGCGGCGCCCGGGGTCCATCGGCTCGGCTGCGATATCACCGTCAGCGGACAGCGGGAATCCGCAGCCACTGCACGCCAGCACCGTCGCGGCCAGCACGGTGTAGATGATTGCTCTGTGTTGCATCGACTCCCCTGCCCCCAGTTGGCACCCCCGCGCAAGCCTAGCGTGGCGGTGGTGCGGTATCCATCGGGCATCGGAGAACAAGCGGGCGACAAGGAGTTGATGCCGCCAATTCCACCGACGCGACTGCAGAGGGAGTGCAGCGTGGACATGGCCCGCAGCGGGTGTGCCGGTCGGGGCGGCGCCATCTGACGGACATCGGGAAACAGGCCAACGGCGCTGGGTGGGTAAGGCCAACCCGGCCTGGGCGGCTGTCTTTGGCCGATGCCCGCCTCCGCTCAGGGTGTGGCGTTCTGCAGCCGGTAGGTGGTGCGGCGGCTGTAGACGGTGCCGTTCAAGGTGGTGCGCACCTCTACCGTGTGTTCGCCTTCGGCCAGTGTGGTCGGCAATGCGGCGCGCCACAGGTGACTGGAGGGGGTGGCCTCGGGCGAGCGGTCGTAGCCGCGCAGCGCCGTGGCCAGGTCATCGGCGATGTTTTCCTGCAGCAGGCGCGGATCGGGCTGCTCGATGCGCTTCATCGGCAGCCAGGGGCCGTCATCGACGCGGAACTCCACCGGCAGGCCGTCATAGCCCATGAACACGTTCGCGTACACGCCCCATGCCGGGTAGGCGCCGCGACGCAGCACGCGCGGGGCATGCAGCGCGATCTGCTCGCTGGCCGGGGCTCGGGCGGCGCGGTATTCCACGCTGTAGCGGCCCTGCGGCTGCACGTTGAGCAGGCCGTACCCATTGGGCGTGCCATCGGCCATGGTCGTGTCGGGAATGCCCTGGGCGTCCTTCACCCCGGACCAGAACGCACCGCAGGCCGCGCCGACGTTGTATTCGTGCAATGGGGTGGCACCATTCCAGCCGCGTGCGGCATCCCAGAAGGTCTGGCTCTGTTCGTGGGTGTGGCCGCTGAGAATCAGCCGGTTGGCGCGGTTCTCCAGCAGCGCGAACAGGCGCTTGCGGTCGGCCTCGCGGAAGCGGTGGTCGAACAGCGGAATGTGCACGCCGATCACCAGCAGTTTGTCTTCCGGCACGGTGGGCAGATAGCGTTCGAGGAAGGCGAACTGGTCCTCGCGCAGGCCACCGATATAGGCCGGTTTCTGCCCCGGCTGGGCGATGATGTCGTCCAGGCCGATGAACACCATCGTGCGTTCTTCCCAGGCATAGGTGTCCGGACCCAGCGCGCGGTGATAGCTGGCCAGCGAGGTGGCATCGCTGCGCGCGTCCACATCCATGTCGTGATTGCCCGGCACATGCAGCCATGGCACCCTCAGCGAGGTCACCGCCGCCACCAGGGCCGGATACAGCGCCGGATCATCGTTGGTGATGTCGCCCAGGGTCAGGCCGAGCCGGGCCTGATGGGTGCCACGCAGCGGCGCGATGAGGTCACGTTCGAAATAGCCCACATCCAGTGCGTTGCTGGTCTGGCTGTCGGCCATCAGCAGGGTCTGGAAACTGGCCGGGGCGTCCGCGTCGGGCACCAGTGCGAACGGCGGGCACTGCGCATCGGCATCGGCCGGGCGCTTGCCCTTGAAAGCGGCGGGCGCACTGCCGGGGCGCCAGATGTCCGGTAGACCATCGGCGCGGGCGGCGGCGCGGTAACCGGCTGGCTTGATGACAAACACCGTGGGCTGGGTCGAGGCCGGCAGCCGGTAGCGGCCTTGTGCGTCGGTGCGCACGAGATGCTCACCATCGGACACCGCGATACCGGGCAACGGCTGCTCGCCGGCATCGCGCAGGCCATTGCCATTGGTATCGGCAAACACCGCGCCGTCCACACAGCTGGCGGCCGCCAGCAATGGCGCGCAGGCCAGCCACAGGCCGGCAAACAGGGAAAGACGCATGACAACCTCGGCAGACAGACAGGCGGTTGCCATTATCGTCGCCCGTGGCGGCCCCGGCATTACCGGAATTGGCGGGCGGCCCGCGGCGGCGGTCGGGCCGCATGCCGCGGGCGCGCATCGGGCAAGCGGCTGGCAGCGGGCAATTCCGCTATGCCGCCCGCCGGCCCGGCGTCACCGCGACGGCGTTCGCTTACGCGGTGGCGCGGGCGGGACGGCTGCCGCTTCGGCGTCGGCCGCCAGCGGGCGTGCCGCCTTGCCGCTGGCCGTGGTCGGCTTGGGCGGGTCCACCCGGGTGCGGAACGGCGTGTTGCCCAGCACCTCGACGTGGCCACCGGCATTGCTGAAGGCCGCCATGTCCTCGGCAATGCGCTCCCGGCTGAGGTTGCGTTGCTGGGCGTGGGGGCCGGTGATCGAGATTTTCTTCATCGCAGGAACCTCTCCCGGTACGGGCAGTGGCGTAGGCATGTGTTTCTCCTCAGGCAAGTTGCAACGCGATACCGCGCGGGTTCGCGCGTGCCTGGGCAGCGCGCTCGGCCCGGCAATAGGGTCCACCCATGACAAAGGAGCGGCAGATGGCCGGCCTGCTGTCATAAATGCGGCAGTTCATCTGCTGCCCATCCAGGGCCACGCACCAGCCATCCTCGTCCTTGTCCATGACATGCAGTCCACTGGGCAACCGGATGGTCAGATGTGCCGGGACCGCATCTTTCTCGGTCAACACCACGGTCAGCTGGCAACAGAGAGCGTCGCAGGTGGCGCAGGTGACCGGGGCGTTCTTGTCCGCCGCGCCGTGCGTCATGCCGCAACCGGCATGGAATGGCGGCGCCACCCTTGCCCCTCGGGAAACGCGCGATGCGCTTGACGGCCGGACAGCGGTGAGCGGTGCGCGGGCGCACCGGTAGTGAACGGGGTGTTGCTCAGGGGGTATACGTGCATAGCGCACTCGCCTCGAGTCCCACCGATACAACGGGCGGGCAACCTGTGGAAGACAGCGGAGTGGGCAACTAGCAAGGCAGCTGCGCAGAGCGCGCGAAACAGGCAGGGCCTGTGGGCTGATCCTAACACTGCGCCGCCGGCAGCGTTCACATCGGCAGAAGCAGCGCGGCGAGCGGCCAGCGCGCGCCGGGCCGAACAGCGGGCGACGCGGTTGCCACCACGCGGCGCATTCGGGCCGGGCGGAGGGATAGATGATGCGCGGCCCTGCCCGGCAGATCCGGGCGGTGGCGGTCGGCGCCAGGGCCCGGCTTGACGGCGTTTGCACCGGTCCACCGCTAGCTTCGAACCCGCCCCCCTGCCTCGGCGGCGGGCAGCCAATCAAGGCGTAGGGCCTCGCCTGCGCCGGACCTGATCACTGCGCGGGAGAGGACGGATGAACACGCTTTGGCTGTGGGTCGGCTTCAATCTGTTCGTGCTTGTGCTGCTGGCCCTGGATCTGGGGGTGCTGCACCGCAAGCAAAAGGAGATCAGCATCAAGGAGGCGCTCTGGCTGAGCCTGGGCTACTTCCTGCTGGCCATGGTCTTCGCCGCCGGCGTGTTCCATTTTCTGGGAGCGCCCAAGGGCTATGAATTCCTGACCGGCTACCTGATCGAAAAGAGCCTGAGCATCGACAATATTTTCGTGTTCGTGCTGATCTTCAGCCATTTCGCGGTCCCGGCGCCCTACCAGTACCGCGTGCTGTTCTGGGGCGTGCTCGGTGCGCTGGTGATGCGCGCGGCGCTGATCCTGGCAGGCGCGGCGGTGATCGAACACTTCCACTGGATCATCTACGTGTTCGGGGCGTTCCTGATCTTCACCGGGGCCAAGATGCTGGTCACGGTCGGGCGGGAACCGGATATCGAGAACAACCGCGTCAACCGTTTCATGCGCCGTCACTTCCGCGTGACCGAAACCTTTGAAGGCGATCGCTTCACGGTGCGCCGCAACGGGGTGCGGTTCATCACCCCGCTGTTTATCGTGCTGGTGCTGGTGGAGCTGACCGACCTGGTGTTCGCGCTGGACTCCATTCCGGCGATCTTCGCGATAACCACCGATCCGTTCATCGTCTACACGGCGAACGTGTTCGCGATCCTCGGCCTGCGGGCGCTGTACTTCGCCCTGGCCGGGATCATCACCCGCTTCCACTACCTCAAGTACGGCCTGTCGCTGGTACTGGTGGTTGTCGGCATCAAGATGATCCTCAATGCCTGGTTCGGGACCAAGGTGATCCCCACCGAGCTTGCGCTGCTGATCACCGCCGTGCTGATCGGCGGCTCGATGCTGGTCTCGCTGCTGAAGACACGCGGTGCGCCGCCGGCGGATGCGCGGACCCGGACCTGGTGGGTACCGGGCAGCCCGACGCGGCCGAAGAAACCGGAGAAGAAGCCGGACCAGCCATGACCCCGGCCTGATCGGCGCTGCCACGCCGGGGCGGCGACAATCCGGCCGCACCGGCGACAGCAGTGCCAGGCACTTGCCCGCGCGGCGGCGACAGATGCCGCGCGGGTGTGCGGCTCAGCGGGCCGCTTTGGACGCCGCCCGCGCGTGGCGCTGCTCCAGCACCGCCACCGCATCATCCAGCGACAGGCCGCGGGCACGCAGCAGCACGATCAGGTGGAACAGCAGGTCGGCGGATTCGCCCAGCAGGTCGTCATCGAGCTGCGCCACCCCGGCCAGTGCGGTTTCCACGCCCTCCTCGCCCACCTTCTGGGCGATCCGGCGCGTGCCGTCCTCAAACAGCTTGGTGGTGTAACTGTTGATCGGGCGGTCGTGTTCGCGCTGCTGGATCAGCGCATCCAGCGCGCCGAGGAAGTTGCCCGGCGCGCCGGCAAAGCAGCTGACCGCGCCGGTATGGCAGGTGGGGCCATGCGGGCGGGCGCTGATGAGCAAGGTATCGGCGTCGCAATCGGCGCGGATCTCCACCAGCTCCAGAGTGTGGCCGGAGGTTTCGCCCTTGACCCACAAGCGCTGCTTGCTGCGGCTGAAGAAAGTGACCTTGCCGCTGCTGCGGGTGGCATCCAATGCTGCCCGGTCCATATAGCCGAGCATCAGCACCCGCTGGGTGGCGACGTCCTGCACGATGGCCGGCATCAACCCGCCGACCTTGTTCCAGTCCAGGGTGGCGGCATCAAGTGGATTGAATTCAGTGGACATCACGCACCTCGATCTGTTGGTCGCGCAGGAACTGTTTCAGCTGCGCAATGGCGATGGCGCCGGAGTGGAACACGCTGGCAGCCAATGCACCGTCAACGTCGGCCTGTTCGAACACATCGGCAAAATGTTGCGGGGTGCCGGCGCCCCCGGAGGCGATCAGCGGCACGTTGCACAGGGCGCGCGCCTGGCGCAGCTGGGCGATGTCGTAACCGTTGCGCACGCCGTCGCTGTCCATGCAGTTGAGCACGATCTCGCCGGCCCCGCGCAGCTGCACCTCGCGCACCCAGTCCAGGGTGAGCCGGGCTTCGGCACGGGTCTTGGCCGGGTCGCCGGTATAGGAGCGCACCCGCCATTGGCCATCGGGTTCGCGGATCGAGTCGATGCCCACCACCACGCACTGCTGGCCGAAGGCTTCGGCCAGTTCGCCGATCAGCTCCGGGCGTTCCAGCGCCGGGGTGTTGATCGAGACCTTGTCGGCGCCGGCGTTGAGCACCGCGCGGGCGGTGTCCACATCGCGGATGCCGCCGGCCACGCAGAACGGGATGTCGATCAGCCGCGCCACCCGCTCGACCCAGCCGCGGTCGACCGAGCGCCCTTCCGGGCTGGCGGAGATGTCGTAGAACACCAGCTCGTCGGCGCCGGCATCGCGGTAGCGCAGCGCCAGCTCGGTGATGTCCCCCATGTCGATGTGGTCGCGGAAGCGCACACCCTTGACCACGCGGCCGTTGTGCACGTCCAGGCACGGAATGATGCGGCGGCTCAGCATGACAGCGCCTCCTCCAGGTGCAGGCGGCCTTCCAGCAGCGCCTTGCCCAGTACCGCGCCCCCGCAGCCGGCCGCCTTGGCCGCGCGGATATCGGCCGCGTCACGCACGCCGCCGGAGGCCTGCACCGCCACGCCCGGCAGCAAAGCCGAAAGGTGGGCATAGAGTTCGATGTTGGGGCCGGACAGCATGCCGTCGCGGGCGATGTCGGTGCACAGCAGGTGGCGCATGCCGGCGGCGGCATAGCGGCTGGCCAGCTGGTCGAGCGTGACGTCGGCAGTCTCGGTCCAGCCATGGATCGGCAGACGCCAGACGCCATCGCTGCCCTGACGGGTATCCAGCGCGATGGTCAGCCGCTCCGGACCGAACTCGCCCAGCCAGGCTTCCACGGCCTCGGGCTGGCGCACCGCCAGCGAGCCGATCACCACCCGGCTGGCGCCGGCATCGAGGATGCGGGCGACATCGTCGCGGCCGCGCACGCCGCCACCGGTCTGGACCTTCAAGGGCGTCGTGGCGGCGATCCGTGCCAGCAGCGGCGCCAGGGTGTAGCCGCCGGCCTTGGCCGCGTCCAGATCGACCAGGTGCATCCACTGCGCGCCGGTGGCGGCAAAGGCCTGCGCGCGCGGCAGCGGATCATCGCCATAGGTGGTCTGCTGGGCGTAATCGCCCTGCAGCAGGCGCACGACACTGCCGTTGCGGATATCCAGCGCGGGGTAGACGGTGAAGCTCATTGGAAGTCGGTCTCGATGAAGTTGCGCAGGATGCGGGCGCCGGGCCCGGCCGAACGCTCGGGATGGAACTGCGCGCCACACAGCGCGCCGCGCTGCACGACGGCGGTGAACAGCCCGCCGTGATGGCAGGCGGCGACGGTGTCAGCGGTCACCGGCGCGGCGTAGCTGTGCACGAAATAGGTGCTGGCACCGGGCGGGACCCCGTCGAGCAACGGCGAGGGCCGCAGCGCCAGCAGCTTGTTCCAGCCCATGTGCGGCACGCGGATGCCCACGGCCGGATGCAGCCGGCGCACCACGCCGGGCAACAGGCCCAGACAATCGACCCCGCCCTCTTCCGAGCGCTCGTACAGCAGCTGCATGCCCAGACAGATGCCCATCAGCGGCACCTGCAGTTCCCGCAGTGGCTGCACCAGTCCCTGCGCGTGCAGGCGCGCCATGCCGGCCGCGGCCGCGCCGACGCCGGGCAGGATCACCCGCTGCACGCCGTCCAGATCGCCGGCGGCGCGAACCATGCGCACGTCCACGCCCAGCCGCTCCAGCGCGAACCGCACCGAACCGAGGTTGGCACCGCCCGCATCCACCAGTCCGACAATGCTCACAGGGCCCCCTTGGTCGATGGCAGCTGCGTGCCTTCGCGGCGGATGGCCTGGCGCAGCGCACGGGCCAGCGCCTTGAAGCAGGCCTCGACCTTGTGGTGGTCGTTGTCGCCTTCCACCTTGAGGTTGAGGTTCAACCCCGCCGCATCGCACAGCGAGCGGAAGAAATGGGGCACCAGCTCGGTGGGCATGTCGCCGACCTTCTCGCGCCTGAAATCGCCCTCGAACACGAAATACGGGCGGCCGCTGAAATCCAGCGCGGCGCTGGCCAGGGTTTCATCCATCGGCAGGGTGAAGCCGTAGCGACCGATGCCGCGCTTGTCGCCGAGCGCCTCACGCAGCGCCTGGCCCAGCGCCAAGCCGGTGTCCTCGATGGTGTGGTGCTCGTCGATATGCAGGTCTCCCTTGGCCTCAACTTCCAGCGCAAACCCGCCATGACGGCCGATCTGGTCGAGCATGTGGTCGAAGAACGGCAGACCGGTGCTGATCTTTGAACTGGCGACCTTGTCCAGATCGACAAAGACGCGGATCTGCGTTTCCTTGGTATCACGCTGGACGCTGGCCCGGCGCGGCGCGTCGGCCAGTTCGTGGGCGATGGCGTCCCAGTCCCAGTCGCCGCCGAACTGGCCGGTACGCAGCTGGAAGCCGCGGATGTTCATGTTGTCGGCGAAGGCGATATCGGTGGGACGGTCACCGACCATGGCCGAACGCGCCCAGTCGATGGAACGGTCCTGCAGGTAGGAGACCATCATGCCGATGCCCGGCTTGCGGTTGGGGCTGTTGTCGGCCGGCCAGCTCGGATCGATGAGCACATCGCGGAAGACGATGCCCTGGCTTTCGAAGATCTGCAGCATCAGGTTGTTGGGGCCATCGAAACTGGCCTGCGGATAAGCTTCGCTGCCCAGCCCGTCCTGGTTGGAGACGATCACGAACTGGTAGCCGGCATCGCGCAGCCTGAGCATGGCGGGGATGACATCCTTCACCAGCCGCACTTTCTCGTAGGCGTCGATCTGGAAGTCGGCCGGCTCCTCGATCAAGGTGCCATCGCGATCGACAAACAGAATGGGGGTCATGCGGCAGGCTCCAGCGTGGCAAGTGCGTCCAAGACGCGGTCGTTCTGTTCAGGGGTACCCAGGGTGATGCGCAGGGCGTCGTGCAGTTGCGGGGCGCCGCGCTGGTCGCGCACCACCACTCCGGCGGCCAGCAGGGCCTGGAATGCGGCCTGTGCATCGGCAAAGCGCACCAGCAGGAAGTTGGCATCCGACGCGTAGACCCGGCGCACCGCCGGCAGCGTCGACAAAGCCGCCTGCAGGCGCTGGCGCTCGGCGATGACGGTGGCGATGCGGGCGCGGGTCTGCGCCAGCGCGGCCTCGTCCAGCCCGTCCAGCGCCAGCTGCGCGCACGGCGTGGGAATCGGATACGGCGCCTGGCAACGGCGCAGCACCGCGATCAGCCCGGCATCGGCGATCACGCAACCGATGCGCGCGGCGGCCAGTGCGTGCGCCTTGGACAACGTACGCAGCACGGCGAGGTTGTCATGCCGGTCCATCAGGGTCGTGGCCGAGGGTTGCGCGGCGAATTCGCCATAGGCCTCGTCCACCACCACCAGGGCCTGCCCGCGCAAGGCGGTGGCGACAGTCTCGACCTGTGCCAGCGGGATGCTGCGCCCGCCCGGATTGGAGGGCGAGCACAGGAACACCAGCCTGGCGTTGCCCTGCCTGGCCGCGGCGATGATGGCGTCGCTATCGGGCACCAGCCCGTCGGCGCTGTCGCGCAACGGCACTTCCAGCGCGGGCGCGTTCTGCAGGCGCGCGCTGACCGCATACATGCCAAACACCGGCGGAGTGAACAGCACCGCATCACGCTGCGGTTCGCACAGCGCGCGCACCAGCAGGTCGATGGCCTCGTCGCTGCCGCGGCCGATCAGCAACTGCTCCGCCTGGCAGCCGTACAGTTGCGCCAGCCGCGTGCGCAACGCCTGCGGCTGCGGATCGGGATAGCGGCGGCAGCGGGCGGCCGCATCGGCCGGATTGGGCCAGGGCGCCTCGTTGGCGTTGAGCCACACCTCGCCCTCGAGCCGGGCGCTGCGGGCGGAAGCATAGCCACCAAAATCACGCAGGTCGGCGCGAACCAGATCCAGCACCGCGCTCACAGCGTCACTCCCAGCCGCAACGCAACCGCGTTGGCGTGTGCGCCCAGCCCTTCGGCGCGCGCCAGGGTCAGCGCGCACGGGCCGATGCCGGCAATGCCTTCGGCGCTGGCGGCCTGCACGCTGATCTGGTTCTGGAAACTGGCCACGCTCACGCCGCTGTAGGCACGGGCGGCACCGGCGGTCGGCAGGACATGGTTGGTACCCGAGCAGTAGTCGCCCAGCGCTTCGGGGGTGTAATCGCCGAGGAATACCGAGCCGGCAGCCTCGACCTGCGCCAACCACGGGCGCGGATCGCGCAAGGCCAGGATCAGGTGCTCGGGGGCGTAACGATTGGAGATTTCAAAGGCTTGGTCGAGCGACTGGACCTTGACCAGCCGCGAGGCGGACAGTGCCTGTCGGGCGATGGCCTCGCGTTCGAGCACCGCCACCTGCCGCGCGACCTCGCCGGCGACGGCAGCCAGCAGCGCGGCATCATCGCTGAGCAGCAGTACCTGCGAGTCGGGACCATGCTCGGCCTGCGAGAGCAGATCGGCGGCGACGAAGGCCGGATTGGCGCCGGCATCGGCGATCACCAGCACTTCAGACGGCCCGGCCGGCATATCGATGGCGGCGGCACCGGCCTGGGCGACCTGCTGTTTGGCTTCGGTCACATAGCTGTTGCCCGGCCCGAACAGCTTGTCGCACGAGGGCACGGTCTCGGTGCCGTAGGCCATCGCGGCGATGGCCTGCGCGCCACCGATCTTGAATACACGGTGCACGCCGGTCAGCCGCGCGGCGACCAGCACCGCCGGATCGGCACTGCCGTCCTTGCGCGGCGGCGTGCACAACACCACCTCACGACAACCGGCCAGCCGGGCCGGCACGCCCAGCATCAGTGCCGTGGACGGCAGCGGCGCGCTGCCGGCCGGCACATACAGCCCGACCCGGCCGATGGGGCGGATCATTTTCTCGCACACGACGCCCGGTGCGGTTTCCACCGCGTACGGCTGCGCCATGCCGGCGCGGTGATAGGCATCGATGCGCCCGGCCGCCTGCTGCATGGCAATGCGCAGCTCGGCCGACACCGCCCGCTCGGCCGCGGCGAATTCGGCCTCGCCGACTTCGAAATCCTCAGGAGCCACACCATCGAAACGGGCGCTGATCGCGCGCAGGGCGGCATCACCGCCGCCGCGCACCTGTTCGATCAAGGCCGCGACCGATTCGCGGGTCTGCGCGGCCACGCTCTGTACCGGACGGGTCAAAGTGGCGGCCTGCGCATCGGCATCGAGCGCGGCCCAGTCCAGGATCTTCAATTCGCTCCCGTTCATACCAGTGACTTCTCCACCGCCAGCACCATCAGTCCCTGCGCGCCAGCGCGCTCGAGCTCTTCCAGACGCTGCCAGCTCAGCGTGCCAGTGCACATGGTCTGCAGCCGCACCGCCGCGCCTTCGCCCGCACCGGGCAGGCGCAGCAGCGGTGTCGCATCGGGCAGCAAACGGGTCAGATCATCAATGCGGTCCTCGTTGGCGCTGAACATCAGCAGCTTCTGGTCCTGCACCTTGCTCAGACCATCAAGACGGCGCAACAGCATCGCCATCAGTCCGGCGCGGGCGTCATCCAGCGCGTGCGCCGGTCCGGCCAGTACCGCCTCGCTTTCCAGCAGCACTTCCACCGGTTTGAGCTGGTTGGCCGCCAGCGTGGCGCCGCTGGAGACCAGATCGCAGATCACTTCGGCCGTGCCCAGTTTCGGGGCGATTTCCACCGAGCCGGACAGCTCCACCACCTGCGCGTCCACCCCTTGCTCCTGCAGCCAGGCGCTGAGAATGGCCGGATAGCTGGTGGCGATGCGCTTGCCCTGCAGCATCTGCACGCCCTGCCAGTCCCAGTCCTCGGGCACGGCGATCATCAACCGGCACGCGCCGAAGCCCAGCCCACGCAAAGGCCGGTAGGCATCGGCCAGACCCAGCTGGCGGCGCGCCTTGGCCTGTTCGTCCAGCTCATTGAGGCCGACCACGCCCAGATCGCAGACGCCATCGGCGATCAGGCCGGGAATATCGTCATCACGCACCAGCAGCAGATCCACCGGCAGCGATTCGCCGAAGCAGAACAGCTTGTCGCGACTCTGCCGCCAGCTCAGGCCGCAGGCGGCCAGCAGGCTGCGCGCGGGATCGGCCAGACGGCCGCTCTTCTGGATGGCGATACGCAGCCGGTCACGCGCCGGCGCGGTGGGGGAAGCACTCATGGTCGGTTCTCAGTTGGATTCGGTTTTGCGCGCGGCAATACGCTCGATCGCGGTGGCATAGCCGCCACTGCCGTGCTCGAGCGAGCGCGCCACCCGGCCGATGGTGGTGACGCTCACCCCGGTCAGGTCGTAGATCTCGCGATAGGGAACGCCCTTGCGCAGCAGCGGCACGACCCGCCAGCGGTCGGCCATGGCCTCCAGCTCGGCGGGAGTGCACAGATCGCGCAGGAAAGCCTGCACCTCCTGCGGCTTGTCCAGTGCGGCAAACGCGCGCGCCAACGCTTTCAAGGGAGCGTCGGAGGGCTTGTCTTTTTCGGTATCGATGCGCGGCTTCATTTGTATCAATGTATTAGCGTGCTAATACATTATTACGTACCGCAGGCCAGGTCAAACCCGTAGAGGTCAATAGGGCAGCGCCGTTCATTTCCGGGCGGGCGGCCGCGCCGTACCGGCGCCGCAAAAGAAAAGGCCCCGCGATGCGGGGCCTTGGATCAAACCGGAATAGCGACAGCTCAGCGCGCCATCGCGCGGGTCTGCTCCAGCTCCACCTGCAGGGCACTGGCCAGCTCCTCGCGCGCCACTTCGAACTGCTGCTCCCGCAGCAGGTCCTTGACCGCAACCACACCCCGCGCCAGCTCATCCTCACCGGCCAGCACCACGAAGCGGATGCCCGCCTTGGCCGCGTACTGGAACTGCTTGCCGACCTTCTTCGGCTCCATCTGCACTTCGGTGTTGATGCCACCGGCGCGCAGGCGGCGGGCGATATCCAGCGAATGCGGCATCGCCGCCTCGTCCATCAGCGCCACCATCGCCTGCACACTGGATTCGCCGATACCTTCGATCAGGCCGGCTTCGCGCAGCTGCCAGAACAGGCGGGTCAGACCGATGGAGATGCCCACACCCGGCAGCCGCGACTTGCTGTAGTGGCTGGCCAGGTCCTCATAGCGACCGCCCGAGCAGATCGAGCCGATCTGGGGGTGATCCAGCAGCGTGGTCTCGTAGACGGTGCCGGTGTAGTAATCCAGACCGCGGGCGATGGAGAAGTTCAGGCAATAGGCGCTTTCCGGCACGCCCAGCGCCTTGACCAGCTCCAGCACCTCGCGCAGCTCGGCCGCCCCGGTACGCAGCGACTCGCTGGCCGATTCACCGGCAGCAGCCAATACTGCATCAAGCTGTGCCAGCGCATCGGCATGCGAGCTGGAGCGGACCTCGACGAAGGCCAGGATGCGTTCGACCGCGTCGACCGGCAGGCCGAAGTCCGGACCGACCAGCGTTTCGCGCACATAGTCGGCGCCCCGCTTGTCCAGCTTGTCGACCTCGCGCAGGACCAACGCCTGCTGCTGTGGATCGGCTACACCCTGCGCCTCGAAGAAGCCGCGCATCAGCTTGCGGTTGTTCAACTGCACGGCGAAATTGCCGATGCGCAGCTCGGAGAACACCGCGTGGATCACCGCCAGCACTTCGGCGTCATAGCGGATGCTCAGCGCGTCCTTGCCGATCACATCGATATCGCACTGGTAGAACTCGCGGAAACGGCCCCGCTGGGCGCGTTCGCCGCGATACACACGCTGCATCTGGTAGCGTCGGAACGGGAACGTCAGTTCGTGTTCGTGCTCGGCCACGTAACGGGCCAGCGGCACGGTCAGGTCGAAACGCAGCGCCATTTCCGGCAGGCCACTGTCACCGGATTCGGCGGCATTGGCCAGCGCGCCGGTGGACTGCACGAAATACACCTGGCGCTCGGTCTCGCCACCGGATTTGGTCAGCAGCACATCGGACAATTCGAACACCGGCGTCTCCACCGGCAGGAACCCGAAGCGCTCGTAGTTGCGGCGGATGACGTCCAGCATGCGCTGGAACGCGATCTGCTCGCGCGGCAGCAATTCCATGATGCCGGGCGGGGTACGGGGCTTGATCACGGGCGAAACTCCTGCAACTCGGTGGGGATGGACGACCGCCAATTCTAGCGCCAGCCCGCCCCTGCTGGCCGCATGAAGTATCATTCACGCCATCTTTCCCCTCACCGAAGCCATGTCCCGGCCCTTCCCAGGTTCCGAGCAATCCTCCCCGGCGTCCGCCCCTGCGGAAGGCGCGGGTGCGCGCGAATGCCTGCAGTGCTCGGTCCGGCATCTGTCGGTGTGCTCGGCATTGTCCTGCGATGAAGTGCAGGCGCTGGAAGACATCACGGTATCCCAACCGGTTCCACTGGGCACCACGCTGGCACGCACCGGCGAGCCACGCACTTATGTCTATACCGTGACCGAGGGCGCCTTGCGCCTGGTCCGCACGCTGGCCGATGGCCGCCGCCAGGTCAGCGGTTTCGTGCTGCCGGGCGACTATGTCGGCCTGAGTGGCAGCGACCATCACCGCTACGACATCGAGGCGATCGCCGACAGCCGCGTGTGCCGCGTGCAGGTGACGCAGATGCGCGACGTGCGCCTGCGCCATCCGCACCTGGAGCGCAAGCTGCTGCAGCGCGCCTGCCAGGAGCTCGACGCGGCGCAGGACAACGCGCTGGCGCTGGCCCGGTTGCAGCCACCGGAGCGGCTGGCCGATTTCCTGCTGCGGCTGGCCGCGCGCGAAGCGCAGCTGGGCCAGGTCGGCAATCGCGTCTCCCTGCCGATGGGCCGCAGTGATATCGCCGACCATCTCGGCCTGACCATGGAAACGGTCAGCCGCACGTTCACCAAGCTGCGCCAGCAGGGCCTGATCGCGTTGCCGCATCTGAACGTGGTCGAGATCCTGGACTTCGCCGGGCTGCAGAAGCTGGCCAGCGACGACCTGGGCTGAATGCCGCACTGGTCATTTATTGGCCAACCTGTCTGCGCACCTTGCCGGACAAGGGATCGCCGCGCTTATCCACAGATTCTTCCGGCGCCGGTCCACATCGATTGTGGAAAACCCGGAGCCCTGCCGGCATCACGACTGGCCAAATTTTCACCATGACAATGGGCAGGCCCGCCAGCCTTGGGCCGGCGGACCTCTATCCACAGGCTGTCCCGGCCGCGCTCCACACCGGATGTGGACAACGCGGCCGTTGCGATCACCCGAGCAGCACCGCGCGCAGCGCGGCGTAGTCCGGTTCGATCGGATCGGCGTGGGCCGGTCGCTCAAGCAATGCCGCCAGCGCCGGCGGCACCGGAATCTCACGTCCGATCAAGGGCTCGACCACCGATTCGAACTTGGCCGGATGCGCGGTAGCCACCACCGCCCAATGCTCCCCGGTAGCAGCCTCACCGCTGGCACGCAACTGCTCCAGCAGCTGCACGGCAGTAGCGGTATGCGGGCAGAACACCTCGCCGAAACGGCTGAACCGTGCAGCGATGGTGTCGCGGATGGTGGCGTCATCCACCGGACGCGACACAAAGGCCGCACGCAACGCGACATCGTCCCCCCGGTACAGCCAGTGCAGCCGCTCGAAATTGCTGGGCGCACCGACGTCCATCGCATTGGCCAGGGTCGCGACGCTGGCCTGCGGCATGTACTGCCCGCCCGCGAAATAGTCCGGCAGCACCCGGTTGGCATTGGTGGCCAGGACGATCCGTCCCAGCGGCACGCCCAGCGCGCGGGCCATCACCGCCGCCATCGCGTTGCCGAGGTTGCCGGTGGGGATGACGAAATTAAGCGCGGTGCCGTGTATGGCCTGGTGGGTCAGCGCGGCATGGGCGTAGTAGCTCATCTGCGGCAACAGCCGGCCCAGACTGATGCTGTTGGCCGAACTGAGCGGCACCTGCGCCTGCAGTTCGACATCGCCCAGTGCCTGCTTGGCCATGGCCTGGCAGTCATCGAAGGAACCGGCCACCCGCAGCGCGTGGATGTTGTCGCCCAGGCAGCCGAGTTGGTGCGCCTGCCGCGGTGACACCCGGCCATCCGGATACAGCACCACCACCTTCAGGTTCGGCTGGTTGTGGAAGGCGGCCGCCACCGCGGCGCCGGTATCGCCGGAGGTCGCCACCACAATCGTCAACGGACGCGCCTGGCCAGCACGCAGCCGCGACAGGCTGGCGGCGAGAAAGCGCGCGCCGAAATCCTTGAAGGCGGCAGTCGGCCCGTGGAACAGCTCCAGCACATGGTCATTGGGCGTGGCCAACGCCTGCAGCGGTACCGGAAAATCGAACGCCTCGCTGCAGATGCCGGGCAGCTCGGCCTCCAACCGGTCATCGGCGAAGAACGGCTGCAACAGGGCATCGGCGGTGGCGGCCAGCGAACGGCCCGCCCGCAACGCGCGCGGGGCCGGCATCTGCTGTGGCACATACAGACCGCCATCGGGAGCCAGGCCGGCGGCGATGGCCTGGCTCAGGCTGACGGCAGGAGCGCTGCCGCGGGTCGAGATGAAATTCATGTCAGTTCCATTGAAAGTGAGAGTGATGCACTCAGAGCAGCGTGGCGGCGGGTGAATCCAGGGGCGACACCCAGCCCTGGCTGTCGAAGCCTGCCGCGGCGAAAGCCGCTTGCACCGGCGCCATTGCCGCCTGCGCCGCTTCGCAGGTCTCAAACCAGGCAAAGATGCTGGGGCCGGCGCCGGAGATGCTGGCGCCCATCGCGCCGGCGGCCAGTACCGCCTGCTTGGCCGCCTCGAAGCCGACGATCAGCGGCGCCCGGCGCGGCTCGACCAGCACATCGGCCAACCCCGCCCGCACCAGCGCGGCATCACCGGCATGGCAGCCGGCCAGCACCAGTGCCAGATTGGCGCTCTGTGTGACGAACTCCTTCAATTCATAAGCGCCCCGCAAGGCCGCCCGCGCGCGGCGGGTTTCCAGCACCGCATCCGGATGCACCAGCAGGCTGTGCCACTGCGCCGGCACCGGGATGCGTACCAGCCGGTCGGCCGTGGCCAGCACCAGCCCGCCCAGCAGCATCGGGCCCAGGTTGTCGCCATGACGGCCGCCGCTGGCCACCGCCTCGCCGCTCAGCGCGAACGGATACAGCGCCTCGCGCGACAGCGGCCGGTCGAGCAGCGCATTGGCGGCCACCAGCGCGGCCACGCAGGACGCGGCCGAACCGCCCATGCCCGAGCCCAGCGGGATGCCCTTTTCGATTTCCACCTCGAAACCGAACGGCAGCTGCAAGGCCTCACGCAAGGCGATCAGCGCCGCGCCGGCGGTATTGCTGGGCGCATCCAGCGGCAGATCCAGCGTGGTGCCGCGGATTGCGCTGATCCGCACCTCCGGCGCAGCGATCCGCCGCACCGCGACCGTGTCACCGACACCGGCGATCGCATGCCCGAGGATGTCGAAGCCCACCCCGGCATTGCCGACCGACGCCGGCGAAAACGCGCGTACCCAGTCACTCACAGCCGTGCCCCCTCGCCCGCCGCCACCCGCAGCACATCGGCAAACACTCCGGCCGCGGTAACCTCTGGACCGGCCCCCGGGCCCTGCACCACCAGCGGGTTGTCGCAGTAACGACGGGTGGTGAACTGCACCACGTTGTCGGTCAGGCGCAGGTTGGCGAAGGCGTGATCGGTGGCCAGTTCCACCAGCCCCACGCTCGGCGGCTGCCCGGGTTTGAACGTGGCGACATAGCGCAGCACATTGCCACGGCCACGCGCTTGGGCCAGACGCTGCCCGAAGGCGGCATCCACCTCGTGCAGACGTGCCATGAATTCCTCCACGCTGGCCTGGCGCAGCGCTTCCGGCACCAGACTCTCCACCGTCACCTGTTCCAGACTGAGTGGATAGCCGGCCTCGCGGGCGAGAATCACCAGCTTGCGCGCCACGTCCACGCCGGACAGGTCATCGCGCGGATCCGGCTCGGTGTAGCCCATCGCGCGGGCCTGGGTGACCAGTCCGGAGAACGGCACACTGCCGTCGTACTTGTTGAACAGCCAGGCCAGCGTGCCGGAGAAGATGCCGGAGATCGCCATCACCTCGTCACCGGTATCGACCAGATCGCGCAGCGTGGTGATCACCGGCAGGCCCGCGCCCACCGTGGCCTCATAGCGGAAGCGCGCACCACTGGCTTCGGCCGCATGACGGATCGCCTGGTAGCGCGGCAGCGGGCCGGCGCCGGCCTGCTTGTTCGGAGTGACCACATGGATGCCGGCCTGCAGCCAGCCGGCGTAGCGGTCGGCCACTTCCGGGGCGCCGCTGCAATCGATGATCAGGGTATGCGGCAGACGCGCGGACAGCAGGTGTTCGGTGAACCGGTCCAGGTCCGCCGGCTCGGCCGCCGCCTCGAACGCCGCTTTCCAGTTGCCCCGCAGACCGCGCTGGTCCAGCAGCATGCGGCTGCGCGAGGTGACCGCACGCAGCCGCAGATCCAGCCTGGCCTTGGCCAGCAGCTGCGCCTGCGAATTGTGCAGCTGTTCCAGCAGCGCGGCGCCGACGTTTCCGGGGCCGATCACACCGACCGAGAAGGTCTGCGGCGACAGCCAGAAACCGGCGTGCGCCGCGCGCAGCGCCTTGGTCGCATCGGCGCTGTCGATGGCCACGGAGATGTTGCGCTCGGACGAGCCCTGCGCGATGGCCAGGATATTGACCTGCGCCCTGCCCAGCGCTTCGAACAGCCGCGCGGCCACGCCCGGCTGACCGGCCATGCCGTCCCCCACCGCCGCCAGCACGCTGACCCCGCCGGTCAACTGCACCCGCTGCACCTGGCCGGCCGCCAGCTCATGCGAAAAGCCTTGCAGCAAGGCATTGCGCGCGCGCTCGGACTCGGCCTGCTTGACCACGCAGCAGATCGAATGCTCCGACGAGCCCTGCGAGATCATCACCACCGACACATGCGCATTGCGCAGCGCGGCGAACACCCGTTCGGCCGTGCCCGGCACGCCGATCAGGCCGGTGCCTTCCAGGTTCAGCACCGCCAGATCCGCACTCAGGGTCAGACCCTTGATCGGCCCGCAGCTGACGCTTTCGGCACTGATCCGGGTACCGGGATGATCCGGCGCGAAGGTATTGCGGATGATGATCGGCAGACCGCGCTCGATCGCCGGGGACATGGTCTGCGGATGCACCACCTTGGCGCCGAAATAGGCCAGCTCGCAGGCCTCGTCGTAGCTGAGCGACTCCAGCTGCACCGCTTCGGGCACCACCCGTGGATCGGCTGACAGCACGCCATCGACATCGGTCCAGATATGCAGTTCATCGGCGGCGAACAGCGCGGCAAAGATCGCACCGGAGAAATCGCTGCCGTTTCGCCCCAGCGTGGTGATGTGGCCGCTGCGGTCGCGGGCGACGAAGCCGGTGACCACCAGCCGCCGCGCCGGATGCTGCTGCCGCCAGTGGGCCAGTTTGGCGGCACTGGTCTTCCAGTCCACATCCACGCCCAGCTCGCTGTGATCGACCACCAGCACGTCACGGGCGTCGAGCACCTCGCACTCCTCGCCCAGCGCCTGCAGGTGGTGACCGAGCAGATGCGCGGAGAACACCTCGCCCATCCCCTGCACGCGCTCCAGCACCTCGCGCGGCAATTCGCCGATCACCGCCAGCGCCGAGAGCACGTCGGCCAGCCGCTCGAAACGGCCATCGAGCCATTCGATGGTCGGGCCGGCGTGCTCATCCAGCAGTGCCACCGCCGCGGCGCGATGGCGCGCGCGCAGCTCCTCCCAGCGCTGCCGCCACAACGGATCGGCCGCACCGGCCAGCGTCGCCAGCTCGATCAGCGCATCGGTCACCCCCTTCATCGCCGAGACCACAGTGATCTGCTCCTCCTCCCCGCGCGCCAGCAGCAACTGGCCGACGTGGCGGTAGCGGTCGGCATTGGCCACCGAGGTGCCGCCAAATTTGTGCACGACGGTGCGCACGGCGGCGTCCGCGACGGGTTCGGCGGGAAAAACGGCAACTGACGACATCGGATCAACCTCGGCTGGAGGCCCCGACACGCATCTGGATGGAGTTTCCCCGCATCCTGATCCGGGTGCGGGGCCGTGGTTTTCGGAAATTACGCGAAGACGACGGGCCGCACCGGGCAAGTGGTGACGGTAATAATGGTGGTGGTAATCGACAGCCACTGGCCGGATGCGCGGCACGCGCCACCAGGAGGCGGCGGCAGGACGCGGGCGAGGGGCTGCGGGGTGTTCATGCCTCCAAGAGACACCAGCGACTGGAAGCCTGTCAAGTGCTGCGACGCAAAATAGCGTTTGTCGGCATCGTCGCCAAAGCTGCGGCTAAAAGTTGCAAATGTCATCAAGCGCGAACATCGCGCATCTATCCTGCAAGCGGTGGCAAACGGGTGCGATGAACGCCGGCGATCCGACCACGCGTGAAAACGCGATCACTCTCGCCGGCAGCATCCTCCGCCGGCATCCCGGACGAGGGTCGGCAGATAAATGCGCAGAATGCTCAGGCCGACTGGGCGAGCGTGGTTGCCGGACGGTGCGCGGCCGCGCTCCAGATCACCCCGGCCACCAGGCAGAGCGCCGCGAGGATCTCCAGCGGCAGCGGCCAGCGCTGCTGCCACACAAAGCCGTAGACCAGCCCGAACAGGGTCTCGAACACGATCATCTGCCCGCCCAGGGTCAGCGGCAGCGCGCGGCTGGCCCGGTTCCAGCAGGCGTTGCCGAGGATCGAGGCGAAGACCGCCACGGCCGTGGCCATCGCCCAGAAGCCGAGCCATTGCCCGCCCGAATGCCCCTGCCCGCCACCCGCAAACGCCACCGGTGCCAGCAGCAGCGCCAATCCGCCGGTCGCCACCCCGGTCAGCAGCGACCAGTCATGTCCGGAGACCGCCGGCACTTTCGCCAACCAGCGGGTGTTGCCGATGGAGTACGCCGTCCACGACAGCAGCGCGCCGACGCCGCACAGCAGACCGGTCAGGCGCTGCGCCGGCGACGTCTGCACATGCGAGGACGCCATCGCTTTCACCCCCATCAACACCACGCCGGCCACGCACAGCGCCAACGCCGGCGCCAGTCGTGACAGCGGCACCGCCCCCGGCTCACGCGCCCCCACTACCGCCACCAGCACCGGCACCATGCCTACGATCAGCGCGGCTGACGCACCGCCACTCCACTGCACGCAGATGGACAGCAGCACGAAATAGACCAGGTTTCCCAGCAGGCTCAGCCAGGTCAGCGCCTTCCACTCGACCTTGCCGATATGGGCGCGTAGCGCCGGCCAACGCGGCAACAGCAGGATCGCGGCGATCAGCCCGTAAACCAGGTAGCGCGAGGCGGCCAGCTGCAACGGCGAGAAGTCCGTCAGCACCGCCGGTGCGAGAAATACCAGCCCCCACAACGCCCCCGACGCCACGCCATTGGCGATACCCCCCAGCATCCGCTGATTCATCGCCCCACCCGTTGCTCAATCACCCTCGGCGCCATCCCGCCGCATACGCGCCTCCATCGATCCAGGCGCACGCGCGCCAGCCGCATACCACCACGCCCACGGCCGCCAGGACCATGGGCGATGAAGACGGAAGGGAAGCGAGACGACATCGGCAAGTACACCGGAGAAGACGCGACCTGCGCCCGGCAGGTGCGCCAGGCAACGCGAGAAGATGGTGGCCCCGACACGATTCGAACGTGCGACCTGTCCCTTAGGAGGGGACCGCTCTATCCAGCTGAGCTACGGAGCCTGAGCGCGGCATTGTCGCATGACCCTCGCCTGCCCGGCACCCCTTGGACGCGCCGGCAACAGATGCGCATATGCGCAAGCGCGCCATGGCATACGGGACGGACGACCACCGCAGCGGCAGTCCTGCCTCGGCCGTTTGTCAGGCGATATCCAGCACCGGGAACGACTTGACCAGATCGTCCAGCGCCTTGATCTGCGTGAGGAACGGCTCCAGCGCGGCCAGCGGCAACGCGCTGGGACCGTCGCAACGGGCATTGTCCGGGTCCGGATGGGCTTCCAGGAACAGGCCGGCAATGCCGACCGCCATGCCGGCACGGGCCAGCTCCACCACCTGACGGCGACGGCCACCGGAGGCTTCGCTGCCGGCGTCGCGACGCTGCAGGCTGTGGGTGACGTCGAAGATCGCCGGCAGGCCGCCGGTGGCCTCGATCATCTCGCGGAAACCGAGCATGTCCACCACCAGGTTGTCGTAACCGAACTGGGCGCCGCGCTCGCACAGGATGATCTGCTCGTTGCCGGCCTCGCGGATCTTGCTGACGATGTGCTTGATCTGCGAAGGACTCAGGAACTGCGGTTTCTTTATGTTGACCGCACGGCCGGTGCGGGCGATGGCGGTGACCAGGTCGGTCTGCCGGGCCAGGAACGCGGGGATCTGCAGCACGTCCACCACTTCGGCCACCGGCGCGGCCTGGTGCACCTCGTGCACATCGGTGATCACCGGCACACCGAAACGCTGCTTGACCTGTTCGAAGATGCGCAGCCCTTCTTCCAGGCCGACGCCGCGGAAGGAGGTGATCGAGGAGCGGTTGGCCTTGTCGAACGACGCCTTGAACACATACGGAATCCCCAGGCGACGGGTGACCTCCACGTAGCGTTCGGCGGCATACAGGGTGGAGTCCAGATCCTCCAGCACATTGAGCCCGCCAAACAGCACAAAGGGCAGGCTGTTGCCGACCACCACTGCATCCGAAATCGTCACGTTCATCTGTCTTTCCTGTTCAACACCGGGGAAACCCCTGCCAAGGGTGGCGAATATGGCCGAAAACGGTCGCGAGCAACAGCATGGGGCGCGCCTGCGAACCGCAACCGCCGCGACCGGCACACCGCCCTGCCCGGCGGCACGCAACGCCCCCGCACCGGATCCGGCCCGCGCAGGGCCACCGGTTCACTCTGATACTATGTGCCGCTCATCCCGTCGCCCCCGCAGCACCCTCCGACGGCACCAAAATCACGTTAAGAAACAGGAGTTTGAATGTCTTCCGAGCTTCTCAAGGCTTTGGGTCTGGGTGCCACCAATGCGGGCACCTATCTGGGCAACGGGGAATGGTCTGCCGCCACCGGCGCGGGCGTCCTCAAGCCGCAGAACCCGACCACCGGCGAGGTCATCGCCGAGGTACAGGCCACCACCGAGGCCGATTACGAAACCGTGATCGCCCGCGCCCAGGAAGCCTTCAAGGTCTGGCGCACCACCCCGGCCCCGCGCCGCGGCGAAGCCGTGCGCCTGTGCGGCGAGGCGCTGCGCAAGCACAAGGACGCACTGGGTTCACTGGTCGCGCTGGAAATGGGCAAGTCCAAGCCCGAGGGCGACGGCGAAGTGCAGGAGATGATCGACATCGCCGACTTCGCGCTGGGCCAGAGCCGCATGCTGTACGGCTACACCATGCACTCCGAGCGCCCGGGCCACCGCATGTACGAGCAGTACCAGCCGCTGGGCCTGGTCGGCATCATCTCGGCGTTCAACTTCCCGGTCGCGGTGTGGGCCTGGAATTCGTTCCTGGCGGCGATCTGCGGCGACATCTGCATCTGGAAGCCGTCCAACAAGACCCCGCTGACCGCCATCGCCTCGATGAAGATCTGCAACGAGGCCCTGAAGGACGCCGGCTTCCCGGACCTGTTCTTCCTGATCAACGACGCCGGCACCGCGCTGTCGGAAAAACTGGTCGATGACCGCCGCATTCCGCTGATCAGCTTCACCGGTTCGACCGCCATCGGCCGCATCGTCGGTGAGCGCGTCGCCCGTCGCCTGGGCCGCAGCCTGCTGGAACTGGGCGGCAACAACGCCATCATCCTGGACGAAACCGCCGACCTGAAACTGGCCGTGCCGGGCATCGTGTTCGGTGCGGTCGGCACCGCCGGCCAGCGCTGCACCACCACCCGCCGCCTGATCGTGCACGAATCGATCTACGACAACGTGCTGGCCACCCTGATCAAGGCCTACAAGCAGGTCGAGGGCAAGATCGGCGATCCGCTGGATGCGACCAACCTGATGGGCCCGCTCAACAGCCCCGAAGCGGTGCAGCAGTTCCTGGCCGCTATCGCCAAGGCCAAGGCCGCTGGCGGCACCGTGGAAACCGGTGGCACCGCGATCGACCGCCCGGGCAACTTCGTGCTGCCGGCCATCGTCACCGGGCTGAAGAACAGCGATGAGGTCGTCCAGCACGAAACCTTCGCGCCGATCCTGTACGTGATGAAGTACAGCACCCTGGACGAAGCCATCGACATGCAGAACGGCGTGCCGCAGGGCCTGTCCTCGTCGATCTTCACGACCAACCTGAAGGCGGCCGAGAAGTTCCTGTCCGCGGCCGGCAGCGACTGCGGCATCGCCAACGTCAACATCGGCACCTCCGGCGCCGAGATCGGCGGTGCGTTCGGCGGCGAGAAGGACACCGGCGGTGGTCGCGAGTCCGGCTCGGATGCGTGGAAGGTCTATATGCGTCGCCAGACCAACACCATCAACTACTCCGACTCGCTGCCGCTGGCCCAGGGCATCAAGTTCGACCTGTGATGCACATGGCTCCCGCCCTGGCGGGAGCCATGGTCCTGTCGCGGACGGCTCCACCGTCCGCTTTCCACATCTGAAATGGAGTTTCGCGATGAGCATCCCCGCCCCCCGCCAGACCAGCAGTTACGCGGTGATCAGCCTGGTGGCCGGCATCCTCGGCTGGACCCTGCTGCCCTTCCTGGGCAGCTTGGGCGCGATCATCTTCGGCCATATGGCACGCGGCGAGATCCGCCGCAGCAACGGCCAGCTCGATGGCGACGGTCTGGCGGTCACCGGCCTGGTACTGGGCTGGCTGTCGGTGGCGCTGTGGGTGCTGGGCATCCTGGCCTTCATCGTGTTCTTCGGCGGGCTGGCGTGGATCGCCGCGCTGAATTCCTGAGACGGCATGCGCCAGGCCGCTCCAACCGAACGCTTCGGCAACACGGCGGCGGCCCCTCTCCGCTACCGGCGGGGATATCCGCCGGCACTGCGGGACGGGTTGTCTTGCGCGCCCGATCTTCCTGCGGAAGCAGCGGTGGCCGCTGCCAGAGCCACTCCGGGCGCTGCGGCACCGGCCCCCTTGGAAGCTGCAGGGCCAGCGGATGTCCTCGTGCTGCTCTTCCGTCACATGCCCATGCGGGATGCATCGCGGCAGCTGTGCGGCGATCCCGCCGTGGATGGCAAGGTCGCCATCGGATATCAAACCCGCGCCTTCATCGGCACGTTGAACTGAGCCTATGTATTCACTAGCCCGCCCGTTCCTGTTCTCCCTCGACGCCGAGCGCGCCCATGGCCTTGGCCTGTCCGCGCTGGATCTGGCCTGGCGCACCGGCACCACGCCGCTGATCACCGGCCGCGTCAAGCCGCTGCCGACCAAGGTGTTCGGGCTGGAGTTTCCCAACCCGGTGGGGCTGGCCGCCGGCCTGGACAAGAACGGTGAACATATCGACGCGCTGTTCGGGCTGGGCTTCGGCTTTGTTGAGATCGGCACCATCACCCCACGTCCGCAGGCCGGCAACCCGAAGCCGCGCCTGTTCCGGCTGCCGCGTCATGGCGCCATCATCAACCGCATGGGCTTCAACAACCGCGGTGTGGATGCGCTGGTGCGGAATGTCGAGCAGACCCGGCACCGTCCCGGCCCGCTGGGCATCAACATCGGCAAGAACAAGGACACCCCCAACGAGGATGCGCTGTCGGACTACCTGATCTGCATGGAGAAGGTGTATCCGCTGGCCGACTACATCACCGTCAATATTTCCTCGCCCAATACCGCCGGGCTGCGCGAGCTGCAGGAGGAGCAGGCGCTGCGGCGACTGGTCGGCGGTTTGCGCGAGGCGCAGGAACAGCTGGCGGGCAAACACGGCAAGCGCGTGCCGATGCTGGTCAAGATCGCCCCGGACCTGAGCGACCGCGACATCGATGGCGCGGCGCGGGTACTGGGCGAGCTGCAGGTCGATGGCGTGATCGCCACCAACACCACCATCGGCCGGGCAGGCGTGGAAGCCGATCCGCTGGCAGCCGAGGCCGGCGGCCTGTCCGGTGCGCCGCTGCTGGGCCAGTCCACGCTGGTGCTGCGGCGGATGCGTGCGCGCCTGCCCGAATCGATACCGCTGATCGGCGTGGGCGGCATCCAGTCCGGCGCCGACGCGGTGGCCAAGATGGCCGCCGGCGCATCACTGGTGCAGTGCTACAGCGGACTGATCTTCCGGGGTCCGGCGCTGATCGGCGATTGCGTGGAAGCGATCCGCCGCCGCCGCGAAGCCCCCTCCCGAGGCGCGGTCGCTCCCCTATGACCAATGCTGTTCCCGCCTGGTCGTTGCACCAGAACGCTTCCCTGCGGCCCCTCAACACCTTCCACGTCGACGCCCGCGCGGCCCGCCTGCTGCGGGTGTCCGATCCGCAGGCGCTCCCGGAGGCCCTGGCCAGCGTCGCCGGCGCCCCGCTGCTGGTGCTGGGCAGTGGCAGCAATGTGCTGCTGGCCGCCGATCCGCAGGCCACGGTGCTGGTGTTCGACAACCGCGACCTGCACATCCTCGAGCACCGCGCCGACCACGCCATCGTGCGCGCCGGTGCCGGCGTGATCTGGCATGAGCTGGTGCTGTGGTCGCTGGCCGAAGGCCTGTCCGGACTGGAGAATCTGGCGCTGATTCCCGGTACCGCCGGAGCCGCGCCGATCCAGAACATCGGCGCCTACGGCGTGCAGGTGGGCGAGTTCATCCAGACCGTCGAAGCCTGGGATACGCAGGAACAGGGGTGGGTACGGCTGGACCAGGACGCCTGCCGGTTCGCCTACCGCGACAGCGTGTTCAAGGCCGAGGCCGACCGCTACCTGATCACCGCCGTGGAGTTCCGCCTGCCCTTGCTGCATGAGCTGCGGCTGGACTATGCCGGCATCCGCGAAGAGCTGCAGGCGCAAGGTATCCAACAGCCGGTATCGGCCGATGTGGCCAATGCGGTGATCGCCATCCGCCGCCGCAAGCTGCCCGATCCGGAGGTGCTGGGCAACGCCGGCAGCTTTTTCAAGAATCCGATCCTGCCGCTGGAACAGGTGGAGGTGCTGCTGCAGCACTATCCCGCCCTGCCCGTGTTTCCGGGCAACGACGCGGCCAGCCGCAAGGTGTCGGCCGCCTGGATGATCGAGGCCAGCGGCTGGAAGGGCCGTCGCGAGGGCGATGCCGGCGTCTCGCCGGACCACGCGCTGGTACTGGTCAACCATGGCCACGCCACCGGTGCCGAACTGCTCGCGTTCGCGCGACGTGTTTCGGCGGCGGTGCTGGAGAAGTTCGGCGTCCCGATCGAACCGGAGCCACGGCTGATCGGCGCACAATGGTGAGCATCACCGCCGCGAACCGCGCGACTCCCGCACCGCTGCGCGCGGCGCTGCTGATGTTTGCCAGCGCGATGGCGTTCGGGCTGATGGCCATCGCCATCCGCTACGCCACCGGCCATGTGCCGACCCAGGAAGTGGCGTTCTTCCGCAACGGCTTCGGCCTGCTGGCGCTGCTGCCGGTCCTGCTGCGCCCAGGCCACGGCTCGCTGCGCACCCAGCAGCTGCCGCGCTACTTCCTGCGCAGCGCCATCGGCCTGGCGTCGATGCTGTGCGGCTTCTGGGCCATCGGTCACCTGCCGCTGTCGCAGGCCATCTCGCTGTCCTACTCCACGCCCTTGTTCGTCACCATCGCCGCGGTACTGTGGCTGGGCGAGAAGGTCCGGGTCCGGCGCTGGGCGGCGGTGATCGCCGGCTTCATCGGCGTGCTGGTGATCGTGCGCCCGGGAGTGTCAGGCTTCCAGGCCGGAAGCCTGATCGCCGTCGCCGCCGCCATGCTCAGCGCCCTGGTCGCGATCCAGATCAAGCAGCTCACCCGCGTCGACGGCCCCGACACGGTGGTGTTCTACACCTATGTATTCTGGGTGCCGCTGTCGTTGGTGCCGGCACTGTTCGTCTGGGTCTGGCCGTCGCTCACCGGCTGGCTGTGGCTCGTCGCCACCGGCGTGCTGGGCACGGTGGGACAGCTGTTCTGGACCCGCGCCCTGAAGCTGGGCGAAGTCTCCGCACTGACCCCGATCAGCTTCACCCAGCTGCCGCTGGTGGTGACGCTGGGCTGGCTGCTGTTTGGCGAAGTGCTGGATGGCTGGACGGTCGCAGGGGCACTGATCATCCTCGGCTCCAACGCCTATATCGCCCACCGCGAGGCGGTACTGGCCCGCAGGGCGGCCCCGCACGCCGCCTGCACCAGCGGCAAGCTCGACGGATAGACCCCTTCTTGGCTGGGCGCTGAAGGCCCTGCAACCACGCCGTATCCGCTGAGGCGGCATGCCCCCTCATGCCACCCGGCCGACGCCCGCGGCCGCAGCGTGCTCCAACACGGAGGCCGGACAGAGTTCAGCGCCTCTCCAACCGCATGCCGAAGGTGATCCATGCCGCCGCTTGGCGCCTGCCGCCTGGCGGGCCGGCGCGCTGCGGAAAACATCCCCAGCTCAACCACACACCCGGTTGCGCCCGCTGCGCTTGGCTTTGTAGAGCAGCAGATCGGCGCGGCTGATGAGTTTTTCGTGATGGGTCAGCCCGACACGGTCGGCGACGCCGATGCTCACCGTCATTGTGAATCCGGGGGCAAAAGCGGAGGTGTCGATGGCGGTCACCGCCTGGCGCAACGCTTCGCACCGTGCCAGCGCCTGCTCGCGCGCAAGACCGGGAAACAGCAGCGCGAACTCCTCGCCGCCCCAGCGCGCCACAAGCACCTCATCGCCGGCATGCGCGCGGATCGTGTCGGCAGCGGCGCGCAGCGCTGCATCGCCGGCGGTGTGCGAGTAGCCATCATTGATGCGTTTGAAGTAATCCAGGTCGGCCAGCGCCAGCGCCAGCGGCGTCCCTTCCGTTGCGGCCCTGTCAAAGTCACGCGCGAGCGCTTCGTCAAAGGCGCGACGGTTCATCAATCCCGTGAGTGCATCCTCGCGCGCCTGTCGTTCGAATGCCTCGGCCTGGACGCGCAGATCGCGGGTACGCTCCTCCACCTGCGTGCCGAGACGGCGCTTGGCCGCCTGCAGGGCGTGCACGCGCCAGCGATACCAACCGTACAGCGCAAGCAGGGCCACCCCCGCCAGGCCGAGCCGGAAATCGCGGCGCTGCAGCAGCCGGGGCTGGATATGCAATGCGATGCGCGCCTCCTCGCGGCTCCAGCCCCCATTGGGATGGGCGGCCGATACGCGGAATACGTAATGGCCGGGGTCGAGGTTGGTGTACTGCGCAAAACGCAATGCGCCGCGCTCGACCCACTCCGGATCGAAGCCGTCGAGCCGGTAGCGATAGCGGATTTTTTCTGGAATCAAATAGCTCAGGCCGGCGAAATGCAGCTCGAGCTTGCGCGTGCCCGGTGGCAGGCGAAGCTCGGCCTGCAGCGGCACGGGACGATCATCCACGCGCACTTCCTCAATGACCACTGGCGGCGGCATGCGGGTAAGTTCGTGGATGCGGCCCGGCCCGGTCATCGCCAGTCCCCCGGCGGTGGCGAACCAGAGCTTTCCATCCGCGGTGCGCCACGCAGCCGGCCCGGAATTGCCGTTGTTCTGGGCACTCACCAGACCATCGCTTTCGTCGAACCATTCCACCTCCAGGCCCGATTGCCGGCCATCGGCCACGGCGTCCAGAGCCTGTCGCGCCACGCGCAACATGCCGCGGTTGGAGGTTAGCCAGAAATGATCCTCGCCGTCGGCCAGTACCTGGAAGATCTTGGCCACCGGCAATCCCTGCCCGGTACCAATCAGGCGCATCTGTCCGTCGCGGAGGCGGATCAATCCCTGGTTGGTCGCCAGCCACAGCGTGCCGTCATCGGTTTCGTGCAGGCCGAACACGTTGCTGGCGCCGAAATCGCGCAGCGGGTAAGCGCGGACATGCT
Organism: Stenotrophomonas pictorum JCM 9942; assembly: GCF_001431585.1. Taxonomy (NCBI): domain Bacteria; kingdom Pseudomonadati; phylum Pseudomonadota; class Gammaproteobacteria; order Lysobacterales; family Lysobacteraceae; genus Stenotrophomonas; species Stenotrophomonas pictorum. Next base: position 37,971 of record NZ_LLXS01000037.1, read on the forward strand.
CGCCGTCGATCTGCGCCAACCCGTTGGAAGTGCCGACCCACAGCACGCCATGGCGATCCTGGTGCAAAGCGATGATGAAGTCACTGGGCATGCCCTGGGCCAGGGTGTAGTGCCGCACACCCCGCGCGTCGACCCGGTTCAAGCCGCGCGAGGTGCCCACCCAGAGGGTGCCGTCCGCGGTTTCCAGCAGGGCGCGCACCTGGTTGCCGGTCAACCCACTGCGGCTGTCGAGATGGCGGCGCACGCGACCATCCCACAGCACCGCGCCGTGACTGTAGCTCCCCACCCAGACACCGCCTGCGCGCGACCTGCCGAGACTGAGCAGGGAATCACCGGGCAGGCCGTTGCGGCTGCCGGCTGCACTGAAACGACCATCACGCAGCCAGCCCAGGCCATCACTGGTGGCAACCCACAAGGTGCCCTGCGCATCGGCCAGCACACTGCGCACATAGGCGTTGGGCAAGCCGTCCTGCAGGCCGAACGTGCTGAAAGGCGCGTTGCGAAGGCGCACAAGGCCGCCGTTCGTACCGACCCACAGACTGTGTTCGCGATCCTCCCAGATTGCGGAAATCTGTTCATTGGGCAGGCCGTTGGCATTGCCGATGCGCTCCAGCCCATAGCTCCGGCTGTGGCGATACAGACCGGTGACGGTGCCCAGCCAGGCGGTTCCATCGGCCTCCACCATGATGCGGGTCACATTGGAGGGCGGCAGGTCCGGCGCCAGTGGTGCAAACCGTTCGCCGTCCTGCCGCCACGCCCCCTGCTCCATGCCGACATGGATGCGGCCATCCGGCCCGGAGACCACGGTGAACGCCTGTCCGGGCGGCAGACCCTCCGCCGCACCCAGTGCCACAAAACGCTTGCCTGAAGAGCGCGCCACACCGCCGGCAGTGGCGACCCAGATCGTACCGTCGTCCGCCTGCAGGAGCTTCAGCACGGAATTGCCTGGCAAGCCGGCATCGACATCGAAGCGCGTGATCGCACCATTGCTGCCGACATGCAACACGCCGCTGCCATGGGTTCCCACCCACAGCCCGCCATCTCGGTCCTCCACCAGATCGATGACCTGGTCCTGCGGCAGGGCTTCGCTGCCCGGCCAGGCACTCCAGCGCCCGGCGTGATAACGCACCACGCTGCCGCCCGCTGTCCCCAGTAGCAAGCCACCATCGCGTGCCACCCGTACGACCAGCACACTGCTGTCGCGCAATTCAGGCACCGCCCGCTGGTCGAAGATGCGGAAGTCGATTCCGTTGTAGCGCACCACACCTTCCCAGGTGGCGAACCACAGGTAGCCGTCCGGTGTCTGCGCGATGCCGTGGATCAGGTTGTGCGGAAGCCCTTCGCGCGTGGTCCATACTTCCCTGAAGTAGCCATCGAGCGGCCTGGGCGCCAGGCTCAGCGCCGGCCACGGAACCAGACAGAGCATGCACAGCAGGAGCACACCGCACAGCCGCTTCCAATGCGCGAATCGCCAGCTGTGCTCCCGAGCGTGCCCGGACGGGAAACGCACACAGGACTTGCCACCCTGATCGAACCCGTTGCGCGAGGCAAAGGCGTCATGCGGCATCGGGTTCCACCTGTTCGGCCATAAGGAAATGATCACCATAGTAAAGCCGTGCGGCCAATAGATCCGGCATCGACGAACACCACGGACGCGACTGACGTGCTGGGTACGGCGCCGCTCTGCTGGCCATGTTGAACCCGCCGCCCGCAGGTCCGCCGCATAAAGCAACGCCCCTGACGGGGCGTTGTGTGCGGCTGATTCAAACGCGGCAGGCCACCGGCGCTGGCACCGGAAGGATCACTCCCACTCGATCATCAACAGGTCACGCAAGCCCGCGTGGTTAAAAGGATTTGCGATGATCAACATGGGCCATTACCGTCGCTTTTACCGTCATCCGACAAGAGCTTTGTTTAGCGCGGAAGATGAAGGGGTTTGAGGGGCGACGACTCTGGCAACTCCATCGTCAATCGCCCTCTAGGATAGCGCAGACATGCACAGCGGTCTTCCTCCAAGCCTCACTTAGGGCCTGTTAACACTACTTGCTAACATACTGCGCATGGA
>NZ_LLXS01000038.1:0-67501 GCF_001431585.1 Stenotrophomonas pictorum JCM 9942
CCAGGAACAGGGTGCCGCCGTCGGCGGCCTCGAACTTGCCCTCGCGGGCCTTGTTAGCGCCGGTGTAGGCACCGGCCTCGGCACCGAACAGTTCGGCCTCGATCAGTTCGGCGGGAATGGCGCCGCAGTTCAGAGCCACGAACGGGCCTTTGCGGTTGGCCGAATTGGCCTGGATGATCTCGGCGATCTTTTCCTTGCCGGCGCCGTTGGGGCCGGTGATCAGCACCGGCAGGTCCGAGCGCGCCACCTGGCAGGCCAGCGAGATCACCCGCTCGCTGGCCGGATCGGCGAACACCACCCCGCGCAGGTCGTAGCGCTCGTGCAGGGCCTGCTGTTGGCGCAGCTCGCGGGCGCGGCGCCGAGCCAGCTCGCGGCGGGTCTCGGCCAGCTCCAGCAGGTTGTTGACCGTGGTCAGCAGGCGGCCGTCGTCCCACGGTTTGGCCAGATAGTCGGCGGCGCCGGCCTTGACCAGCTCCACCGCGCTGTCCAGATGGGTCCAGGCGGTGAGCAGGATCACCGGCAGGTCCGGATGCGCATCGCGGATGGCACGGAACAGCGCCTGGCCTTCCTCGCCGGAGGTGGTGTCGGCGGTGAAGTTCATGTCCTGCAGCACCAGGTCGAACTCCTGCTCGGCCAGCATCGCCAGTCCCTGTTCCGGCGCGCTGGCGTGGCGGGTGTCGATGTCGTGCAGGGAGAACAGCACGTCCAGTGCGGTGGCCACGGCGGCGTTGTCGTCAATGATCAGGATCTGCGGCATCGGCTGTCTTGGAAGGCTGGGTTCGGGCGCATCCGCACATTACACGCTGCGCGTGGCGCTGGCAGGGGGGAGTCGGGCGGCCCGCCGCGCCGGTGCGGCCACCGCCAGCTGACCCAGCAGCACCAGCAACAGCGCGGCGATGGACAGGTAGACCAGCGGCAATCGGGGCAGCTCGTAGTGATGCATCAGCCACTGGTTGACCAGCAGCGCCAACACTCCGCCGGCGAACACCCCGGCGCTGGTCAGCAGCAGATTTTCGGCCAGGAACTGGCGCAGGATCTGGCCACGGCGGGCACCGAGCGCCCGGCGGATACCGATCTGGCGGGTGCGCTGCTGGATCCAGTAGCCGCTCAGGCTGGCGATGCCGATCGCGGTGATGGCCGCCACCACCGCATTGACGGTGAGCAGCAGCCAGACCGCGGCACGACGCGAGCGCAGGCCGGCCTCGCGCAGGTGTTCGTAGTCGGCGACGAGCGGTTCAAACCCGGTGGCGATCTGCCCGGCGAAGGTGGCCTGCAACACGCCGGGCACGGCCTTGAGCACGGCCTCGCGCTGCCGGGCGTCGCTGCGGATGACGAAGCTGAGCAGCGGCAGGCCGCCAGGCCGGCGCGGCAGCAGCATCGCGTACTCGGCTTTGCCATCATCCAGCTCGGTCAGCTGGTAGCGCATCAGGTGCGCGACCACGCCCACCACCACGTAGTGGCCGCTGCCATCGCCGCCCGTAAACGACTGGCCGACCGGGTTGTCGCTGCCGAACAGGCTGCGCGCCAGCGCCTGGGTGAGGATGACCGGCGTGGTGGTGCTGTCGTCGTTGCCCTCCAGTTGCAGGTCGCGGTATTCGTCGGCAAGGAAATCACGGCCGGCACTGAGCTGCAGGCCCAGGGTGTCGATGAGTTTCTCGCCGAGGAAGCCGCTGACCACCAGGGTGGGGCTGTTGGCGGACTTGAGGTCGTAGACCATGGTCAGGGTCTGCCGCATGGGGGCACCCACCACCGCCGAGGCGCGCTCCACCCCGGGAATGCGGGCCAGCGCTTCGGCCCCGCTGCGGGCCTGTGCCGCGCTCCAGTTCCCACCTCCGTTGACCAGCTGGTCGACGATGACCACTTCATCGCGGGCGATACCATCGTCGGTGAGCAGCGGGGCGACCTGCTGCGCGAGCAGGAACAGGGTGTTGCACAGGATCGCGCAGGCCACCGCGATCTGCAGCACGATCAGCCAGGGCATCAGCGGGTGACGGCGCAACGGCGAAAACAGGGGATTCATGCGGTGCTCCCGTTCAAAGCGTTTTCACCTGCAGCGCAGGCTCCTGGCGCGCGGCACGCAGCGCCGGCAGCAGACCCACCAGCACGCCGGTGAGCAGTGCCAGCAGCAACAGCAGCGTGAACAGTGGGACGTCCAGACGGGCCAGCGGCGCGTAGGCGTCGCCCTGCTGGCGCATCAGCCACAGCCCGGCCAGGGTGAGCGGCAGCGCCAGCAACCCGCCCAGCAGTCCGGCCAGGGTGGATTCGACCAGGCAGGTGGCGATGATCGCGCGACGGGGCGCGCCCAGCACGCGGCGCACACCGTATTCGCCGGAGCGGCGCAGGAAGCGTGCCGCCAGCAGGCCGGCGACGTTGACCAGGCACAGCACCAGCAGGCCGATCGCCAGCCACAGGTTCAGGCGCACGCTGTCGGGGACCACGCGGTTGAGGTGCAGCCATTGCGGCATGGACTGCAGCCGCGTCAGCGGCGGCCGCGGGAAGATGCCGGCGGCATGCCGGTCGGCGGCGAATGCCTGCAGGCTTTGCGCGTAGCTGCGCTGCTGGCCGGCATCGGCCAGTTCGGCCCACAGCACCAGCCAGCGGCACTGGTCCACGTTGACCTGGTCGAAGCGGAAACCCCCGAAACCTGCGTCGTCGCAGATGCGTGTACTGCTGATCTCGATGCCCGACGCCAGCGCGGCTTCGGCCGGGGCGAAGACTTCATCGCCCTCGCCACGCCAACCGGCGTCGCTGGCGGGGAGGAAGTGCGGACGTGGCCGCGGCGCCCAGCGCTCGCTGATGCCGATGACGCGGAAGTTGCGCTTGCCAAGACGCACCTCGGCACCGGTCCCGTCCTCGCGCCCGAGCAGACGCTGGCTCAACGCGCGGCTGATCACCACCACCGGCGTGCGTGCCATCTCCTCTTCCGGCGTCCAGTAGCGGCCGTGGCGCAACGGCACTTCGAACACCGGCAGCATCGGCCCGAGCGCGAAGGCCGCCGAGACCTGCTTGCGGGCACTGCCGTCGATGCTGGCCACCGTCACGGGTGCGGTGACCAGTGCCACCTGGCGGATGTCCGGGCGTAGCTGCTGCATTGCGCGTGCATCGGCCAGCTTCCACAGCGGTGGCACCGGCGAGCCATCGCCGTAGGTGTCGCTGTCGCCGCTTTTGGCCGTTTCACGCGAGTCGGCCCAGGCCAGGTGCAACGTGTGGCTGATGCCGGGCAGGGGATCGGCGCCCAACACCGAGAGCAGCGTCAGCATCGTCATCACCGCGGCCAGTCCCAGGGCAAGGGTGAGCACCACCAGCGTCATCGTCCGCGGATGCCGCAGGCAGCCGCGCAGGCCGGTCTCCAGCGTGTAGTTCATCTCGGGGCATCCCTGCGGTTGGCGCGGTGGGCATAGCTCAGCACCCGGGTGATCCGCCATTGCCCGTCATGCAGGCGCCAGAGGATGGTGAAGTCGGCCAGGCCGTCACAGCTGCGGCTCTGGCTGTCGCAGAAGCGGTGCTGGCCACGCGCCAGTGCGCCGAAGTCCCTGATCGCGAATACCTCCAGCGTGTCGGGGACGAGCTGCCGGGTGAAATGGCCGCAGGCGAACTTGCCGGTGTTGGCCAACATCGCCGCGCGGGTCCAGGTCACCCCGCCGGTGTCGTGGTAGAACTCCACGGCCGGGTCGAAGTAGCTGGCGTGCCTGTCCAGCTGCGCCGGATCGGCGCAGCGGTTGAAGCTGTCAAACACCGCCCGGTCGAGCGCGGCGATGGTGTCGTGCAGTGCGGTGTCGCCGGCGTCGCTGGTCTGGGCCAGGGCACCGCCCGGCGCCAGCAACAGGCCCAGCAGCGCCCGCGTGATCACCGGCCGCAGGCGCGATGGCAGGAAGAAGGACGAGATCATGCGCTGCGTGTGGCCACGGCCGGCGGAATGGCCGCCGCCCGCCGCGCCGGGCCGAACACGGCGAACTGGCCCAGCAGCCACAACGTCAGCGCGCCGACCGGCAGGTACAGCAGCGGCAGCCGCGGCAACTCGTAGCGGCCCATCAGCCACTGGTTGAGCAGGTAGGCCAGCAGCATGCCGATCACGATGCCGATGCTGGCCAGCAGAAAGTTCTCGGTCTGGAAGTAGCGCAGGATCTGCCCGCGGGTGGCGCCCAGCGCACGCCGGATGCCGATCTGTTTGGTGCGTTGCTGTACCCAGAAGCTGGCCAGGCCGATGATGCCCAGCGCGGTGACCAGCAACAGCAGGCCGCTGACGATCAGCAGCATGCCGATCATGTCGCGGTCGTTGGCGAAGTACTTGGCGCGTTTCTCCTCGACGGTCTGTTTGACCCATACCAGCCGGTTGGGGTCGTTCTTCTCCAGCGTGGCTAGCGCCTGCTTGAGCACTTCGTCGCGGCGCGCCGGATCGCTGGTGCGGAGGATGTAGCGGCCGCCGTTGGCGAAGTTGGTGCGGACCGGGAAGATCAGCGAATGGGTGCGGTTGTTGTCCTGCATGTTCGGGCGCAGCAGGGTCTGCACCACGCCGACCACGGTGACCGGGATGTTGGCCATGTACAGGGTCTTGCCGATCGCATCGCCGTCGGGGAAGAACTTCCGGGCCATGGCGTCGGTGAGGATCGCCGGTGCACGCAGCGCACTGAGATCCTCCATCTTCTGCATGACGTCCATGCTGATGTACTCGTCGTGGTTGAAGTCGCGGCCGGCCAGCAGTCTCACGCCGAGGGTGTCCAGCGCGCTCTCGCCGACCATGTACTGGGCACCATTGATCGACTGCGCGTCCGGTTCGGCGCTGATGGCCAGCGAGGTGTTCCAGGAGCCGTTCTGGAACGGCAGCTGGTTGACGATGGCCGCATTCTCCACGCCGGGGATGGCGCGCAGTGCGGCCAGGTCCTCGGCGGTGCGGGCGTCGCCGTCGACCTGCGTGCCGATACCGCTGAGGCCGATCTCGACCAGGCGGTCGTCATCGATGCCGCTGGCCAGCTGCATGGCGTCGATGCGCTGGGAGACGATGAACAGCGCGTTGCAGATGATCGCGCAGCTAAGCGCGATCTCCAGCACGATCAACGCCGCGGCGGTCTTGTGCCGGGTCAGCGTGGAGAGGATGGGACGTATATCCATGAGGGTTCTCCGTGAAGCCTGGAGTAGGGAGAGAGGAAGCCGGGGCCGCGGAAGCGGGCGTCCGGTTACTGGCTTTTCAGTTGCAGTGCCGGCGCCACCTGCATCGCCCGCCAGGCGGGCAGGATGCCGGCCAGCATGCTGGCCAGCACCGCCAGAGCGAAGGTCATCAGCAGCATCGAGCCGTCCAGATGGGCCAGCGACGCGTACTCGGCCGGCCGTTGCCGCACCGCCCACAAGCCGGCCAGCGCGAACACCAGCCCGAGCAGCCCACCGGCCAGGCCAATCGTGCCGGCCTCGACCAGGCACTGCTTGAAGATCTCCGCGCGGCTGGCTCCCAGCGCCCGGCGCACGCCGATCTCCCCGCTGCGGCGCAGGAACTTGGCCAGCAGCAGGCCGACCGTATTGACCAGGCACACCAGCAGGAAGCCGAAGGCCAGCCACATCTGCAGGCGCACGTCGCCCGGCACCGCGTTGCGGTGCTCCATCAGTTCCATGACATTGCGCAGGCGGGTGTTGGCCGGGCGTTCGAAGCGGCCGCTGGCACGCTGCTGCTCGGAATAGTTGTCCAGATAGGCTTTGTAACCGGCCGCGTCCGCGGGTGAATCCAGTTCCACCCAGTACTGGATCCAAGCGCAGGGCACATTCAGCGCTTCATTGTCATTGATCGCCTCGCGACCGAAGCAATTCATGTTGCCGCTGCGACCAAGCTTGAGTTCGCGGGAGGTGCTGAACGGGACGAACACCTCTTCGCCCGAATCGTACTTGCCCGAATACAGGTCATAGAACTTCGGCGCCGGCGCCCATTGCTCCAGCACGCCGACGATGCGCAGGGCATTGCCCTCCACCAGCACGTCGTTGCCGACGCTGTTTGCGCCTTGGAACAGCTTGTCGTTGAGCGTCTTGCTGATCACCGCCACCCGGCCGCGGCCCTGGTCGTCATCGCCGCTCCAGCCCTGTCCGAACTGGAAGGGCGTGTCGAACATCGGGAAGAAATCGGCCGAGGTGTAGCGCATGCTGACGCTGAACGGTTTGAGGGCGTCGATGCGTGGATCGACGATGCCGCCACCGCCGGTCATCATCGCCTGCCGTGGCGCCTTCCTCTGCCGCAGCAGTTCCTCGGCATCGAAACGGGTCAACTGCGATTCGGGTTCCTCACCGGGGAGGTAGCCTTCGCGCAGCGCCGGGTCCAGCTGCACGTAGAACAGCCGGTCGCTCTTGTGCGGGATCGGGTCGCCGGAGAGCACCTTGAACACGGTCAGGGTGGTCATCGCCGCGCCGATCCCCAGCGCGATGGCCAGCACCATCAGCGCGGTCAGGATCCTGTTGCGGCCGAAGCTGCGCAGCGCGAGTTTGAAGTAGTAGCCGAACATGGCGGTGGCCTCAGCCTGCGATGGAAACGGGATGCGGACGGGCCAGCACCGGCTCGCGCAGCAGGTCGGTGGCCTGGCCATCGACGATGTGCACGTTGCGCTGGGCGCGTGCGGCCAGTTCCGGATCATGGGTGACCATGACGATGGTGGTGCCCTGACTGTTGATCTCCTCCAGCAGCTCCATCACCCCGCGCGCCATCTGTGTGTCCAGGTTGCCGGTCGGTTCGTCGGCCAGCAGCAGGCGCGGGCTGCCGGCCAGGGCGCGGGCGATGGCGGCGCGTTGCTGCTGGCCGCCGGACAGCTCGGCCGGGTAGTGGCGCATGCGCGAGCCCAGGCCGACATCACCCAGCGCTTTCTCGATGCGCTGCTTGCGCTCGGCCGCGGGCATACCGCGGTAGCGCAGTGGCACATCGACGTTGTCGAACAGGTTCAGATCGGGGATCAGGTTGAAGCCCTGGAAGATGAAACCGATCTTCTGGTTGCGCAGCCGCGAACGGGCGTCATCGCCGAGGTGGCTCACGTCCTGGCCATCGAGCAGGTACTGGCCGGAGGTGAAGGTTTCCAGCAGCCCGGCGATGTTGAGGAAGGTGGTCTTGCCCGAGCCGGACGGGCCAGTGACCGCGACGAACTCGCCCTCGCGCACATGCAGGTCCAGCGAACGCAGTGCATGGGTTTCAACCTGTTCGGTGCGGAAGACCTTGGAGACGGATTGCATCTGGAGCATGGGAGGTTCCTGGGCTGAAAGGAGAAACGGAGGGTCAGTTGATGGAGACGCGCTCGTGGTCACCGAACAGGTCGGCACCGGAGACGACGATTTTTTCGCCCGGCTGCAGACCCGAGACGATTTCCACTTCGCCCAGACTGCTGACACCGGTCTGGATCGGGCGACGGGTCGCGGTGCTGCCGGTCACGACGTAGGCGTAGCGCCCGCCGGACTGTTCGATGAAGGGGCCGCGCTCGACCTTGAGCACGTTCTTGCGGGTGTCCAGCAGGACCCGCGCGCTCATCCGCTGGCTCTGGCGCAGGCCCGGCGGCTGCTGGTCGGAGAAGCGCAGGCGGGCGACCACTTCACCGTTGACCACTTCCGGGGAAACGGCCGCGATCTCGCCCGGGAACGGCTGCCCCGTGCCGCTGGTGAGCTGCGCCGGCATGCCGATCGCCAGATCGCGGGCGAAGCTTTCCGGCACCTTGATCTCGACTTCGAACTTGGACAGGTCCACCACGCCCAGCACCGGCGCGTTGGCGATGACCTGGGTGTGCTGGGTGGCCTGGACCTGGCCGACCTGGCCATCGAACGGCGCGCGCAGGGTCAGCGCATCGACCTGACGTTGCACTTCGTTCACCACCGCCTTCTGGCGTTCGGCCAGCAGACGCTTGTTGCGCGCGTCCAGATCCGCGCCCCGGCTCTGCAAGGTGGCATCGCTGCGTGCGTGCTGCAGGGTGATCTCGGCTTTCTTCAGGTCGTCCTGAGCCTTGGCCAGATTGACCTGCGGCACCGCGCCCCCATCGAAGCCGCGCTGGTAGCGCTCCAAGTCGCGAGCGGCGGCCTGTCGGTCGATGGCGGCCTGGTCGGTGACTTTGCTGGCGGTGGCACGGGCCAGGGTGGCATCGAGTGCCGCACGGCCGGCCTCGGCTTCCAGCCCGGCCAGGGTGGCCTGTTCCTGCGCCAGTTTGCTGCGCAGCTCCGGGCTGTCGATCACCGCCAGTTCCTGGCCCTGTTTGACGACGTCACCGGCCACCACCTTCAAGGTCACGGTGCCGGCGGAGATGGCGTACAGCACCGGACTGTTGGCGGCGATCACCCGGCCGTCGGCGGCGATGTCGCGGACCAAGTCGCCGCGCCCCACCTCGGCCAGGCGCAGCCGGTCGCTGTCGAACGAGCGGCTGGCGCCCAGCCAGCTGCTGGCGACGTAGCCGATACCCGCCACCGCGACCAAGGTGGTGACAGCCGGCCACAGCCATCGCCGCCAGATGGGGCGCGGGGGCTGGGTGCTTACCTGGTCCTGGGCGGAGGTGTCACGGATCATCGGATACTTCACTGCATGGGTTGCTGTTGGTTAAGCAGATCGCGTGCCAATCACAATCCATTGAATTTGTTTGGAAATATCGGGTGTCGCTGGCTGTCCGGGTGTCCGCGGACACTGTCGCGGACACTGCCTGCGGGTCCATGGCTCGCCGTGTCCTGCGGCTGTCCGAATTGGCTGGCTTAGAATGTCCGTTCACTAACGCAAGTGGATCGACTATGTGCGGCATTGTTGGAGCGATCGCCGATCGCGATGTGGTTCCGGTACTGATTGAAGGACTCAAACGGCTGGAATATCGCGGTTACGACTCCTCCGGGATTGCCGTGCTGGATGCGGACCAGGTGCGTCGCGTACGCCGCACCGGCCGCGTGGCGGAGATGGAAGCCGCGGCCGGTGCCGAGCACTTCCACGCCACGGTCGGCATCGGCCACACCCGCTGGGCCACCCACGGTGGCGTGACCGAATCCAACGCGCACCCGCACATCAGCCAGGGCGTGGCGCTGGTGCACAACGGCATCATCGAAAACCACGAAGCGCAACGCGAAAAGTTGATCGCGCTGGGCTATGTGTTCGAATCGCAGACCGACACCGAGGTCATCGCCCACCTGATCCACCATCATCTGCAGGCCGATCACGACGACCTGCTTGGCGCCCTGCAGCGCACCGTCAAGGAGCTGACCGGCGCCTACGCGCTGGCGGTGATCAGCCGCAAGGAGCCGGACCGCATGGTGGTAGCCCGCATGGGCTGTCCGTTGCTGGTCGGTCTGGGCGAGGGCGAGAACTTCGTCGCCTCGGACGTGTCGGCGATCCTGCAGGCCACCCGCCGGGTGATGTTCCTGGAGGAGGGCGATACCGCCGAGCTGACCCGTCAGGGCGTGCGCGTGTTCGATGGCAACAACGCCCTGGTGCAGCGCGAGCAGCGCCTGTCCGACGTGTCGCTGGCCTCGCTGGAACTGGGCCCGTACCGGCACTTCATGCAGAAGGAAATCCACGAGCAGCCGCGCGCGCTGGGCGACACCGTGGAAGCGGCGATCGATGCCGGTGGCTTCCCGGCCACCCTGTTCGGCGCCAATGCCGAAGCGGTGTTCAAGGACATCGACGGCGTGCAGATCCTGGCCTGTGGCACCAGTTATTACGCCGGGCTGACCGCGCGGTACTGGATCGAGGCCATCGCCGGGCTGCCATGCAGCGTGGAGATCGCCAGCGAGTACCGCTATCGCGCCGCCTATGCCAACCCCAGGCATCTGATCGTCACCATTTCGCAGTCCGGTGAGACGCTGGACACGATGGAGGCGCTCAAGTACGCCAAGTCGCTGGGCCATACGCACACGCTGTCGATCTGCAACGTGCCGGAAAGCGCCATCCCGCGTGCCAGCGAGCTGGTCTGCTACACCCGTGCCGGCGCCGAGATCGGTGTGGCCTCGACCAAGGCTTTCACCACCCAGCTGGCGGCGCTGTTCCAGCTGACCGTGGTGCTGGGCAAACTGCACGGCAAGGTCGACGCCGCCCAGGAGGCCGATTACCTGGAACAGCTGCGGCACCTGCCGGGCAGCGTGCAGCATGCCTTGAACCTGGAGCCGCAGATTGCCGCCTGGGCCGAACGTTTTGCCAGCAAGTCCAACGCCCTGTTCCTGGGCCGTGGCCTGCACTACCCGATCGCGCTGGAGGGCGCGCTCAAACTCAAGGAAATCTCCTATATCCACGCCGAGGCCTATCCGGCCGGCGAGCTCAAGCACGGCCCGCTGGCGCTGGTGGACGCGGAGATGCCGGTGGTGGTGATCGCCCCCAACGACAGCCTGCTGGAGAAGGTGAAGTCCAACATGCAGGAAGTGCGCGCGCGCGGCGGCGAGCTGTTCGTGTTCACCGACCAGGACAGCAACTTCAACGCCTCCGAGGGCGTGCATGTGATCCGCACCCCGCGTCATGCCGGCGTGCTCAGTCCGATCGTGCACACCATTCCGGTGCAGATGCTGGCCTACCACACCGCTCTGGCCCGCGGCACCGACGTGGACAAGCCGCGCAACCTGGCCAAGAGCGTCACGGTGGAGTGAGTACGGCTGTCACGGCCCTGTAACTGCGGGTGTGGAAACTCCCTCCTGCAGCCCGGTCCTCTCTCCCCCGACGCTGCGACGGAGCCCGGCCCTGTGCCGGGCTTTTTCTTGGCCGGGTGTACACGGCCGGAACCGCCGAAGACGGCGAGCAGGTGCGTAAATCGCCCGTCGCCGGCCCCCGCACGCCGCCTGGTCCCCACGGCCGGCCGGGCGGTTCCAGGCCGCTGGCGATATGCCACAATCGCCGGCGCATGGCAGGAAGCTGCAGGACCCCGACGTTTTGACCACCACATCCCCCGCGACATTCCCGTCCCTGTTTTCGGTGGTGCCGGCCGGCATTTTCGGTCCGCTGGCCTCGGCCAACCGCCAGAACTACTGGGCGCTGCTGTGCCGGCTGTTCGACGAGTTCTTCGGCCCGGATGCGCCAGTGCCGCCCAGCCACGGTTTTCCGCGCCGCGAGATCACCGCGGCGATCGAGCGCTACCTGCTGACCGACGATCCCTGGGAGGACGAGGACGGACAGGCGCCGGACGCGCCGCTGAACGTGCGGGCCGCGGCGATCCACGACCGCTTCCGCGATGCCGGCTGGCTGCGCCAGGAGCGCATCGGTGCGCGCGAGATGGTGAGCATGCCGCGCATGGTGGCCGAGCTGCTGTCGGCCCTGGTGGAGTTCTGCGAACAGGGGCCGACCTTCGTCCGCGCCAAGATGGGCTCGATCGAATCCCAGCTGCAGAAGGTGACCGACGGCCATGCCGACGGCGGCATTCTCGACGAGGCCGCCGACCAGGCGCGGCGCCTGCTGGTGTCGCTGGCCTCGATGAGCCTGCAGGTGCGCGACCTGATGCCGGAGCTGAGCAGGGCCGAGACCACCGCACAGTTCGCCCGGCAGTGGTTCGAGCGCTATGTCGGCCAGCTGTTCATTGGCGACTACGCCGAGCTCCACCGTGCCGACCATCCGATGGCGCGGCGCAGCTCGATCCTGGCGATGGTGCAGCAGCTGGAGGCCGGCGCGCAGCGCGAGGCGCTGGTGGCGTGGTACCGCGACCACCTCACTGGTGGCGATGAAGCGCGCGCGCAGCAGCGCCTGTCACGCAGTCTGGGGCGCCTGCGCGAGCTGGAGCGGATCGACGAATACCTGACCCGGCTGGACGAGGATATCCGCCAGGCCAACCGCCGCGCGCTGGCCTTTCTCGACTACCGCCTGCGTGCGCCCGACAAGCTTGACGTGCTGCTGCGCCGCGCCTGCCGTGGCGTGCTGTCCGCGCCGGAGGAGGTGCTGCGCCTGCCGGTGGCGCCCGGTCCGTTGATGGACGAAAGCCGCCTGCGTCCGCCGCACCGCAAACCGGTGCCGATTCCGCGCAGCGCCAACGTCACCGCGCCGCCCACGCCCGAGCAGCTGGCGCGGCTGTCGCTGCTGCGGCGGATGAAGCGCGCGCGGCTGGTCAACGCCGAGGACATGGCGCGCTATGTCGGTCGCCATCTGCAACGCGCCGCGGTGCTCGACTCGGACGCGCTGGATATCGCCAGCATCGAGGACCTGCGCGCCTACCAGACCCTGCTCACGCTGGCCCTGCGTGGCAACCGCATCGGCGGTCTGCGCCGCGAGGACCCGCTCGGCCGGGTGCTGCGCGGCTTCCGCGTCGAACTGCTCGCTACCGGCGATACCGACACCAACAATTACCTGCGCGGCCCGCGCTTCCGCATCGTGCGGGTCGGCGCCAAACTTCCGGAAACCGCATGAAACGCAGCTGGAACACCCTGAGCCAGATGTCCAACGGCACCTACACGGTGCAGGACTTCGAGCGCGCCGCCTATCGTCTGGCCACCGAGCAGGTGCTGTACGCGGCCGACACGCGCACCCGCGTGGCCTACCACCTGGTCGAAGACCACTACCCCGATTTCGTCGCCGCCCTTGAGCCGCTGGGCATCCGCCTGGAACGCAACGCGCATTACCGCTACGTGGTGGCGCTGCCGGTGCATGGCGAAGGCACGCCGGTGACGCTGGATGAAACACTGGCCCTGCTGGTACTGCGCCAGCGGTACGACGAAGCCATGCGCCAGGGCCTGATCGAGGATCACGGCGAGGTGGTGGTGGAACTGCCCGAGCTGCAGGAAAGCTGGCAGGCGCTGACCGGCCGGGCGATGCCCGACACCGGCACGCTGCGCGCCCTGGCACGCACCCTCAAACGCTGGGGCGTATGCCGGCTGGTGGAATCGGAAGGCGATGATCCGCAGCCGTTCCACCTGCGTACGCGTCCGGCGATCGTGGAGATCGTCGGCGAGCAGTGGCTGCAGCGGCTGGACCAGCACAATCGCGACGATGACGGCGTGGAGACGGAGGACGACGATGCAGCAGCTTGAACGCATCCACCTGGTCCAGTTCTTCCTGTTCGAAGCGCAGAGCCTGCAGCTGGATGCCACCAGCGCGATCATCGCGCCCAACGGCGCCGGCAAGAGCGCGCTGCTGGATGCGTTGCAGATCGTGCTGCTCGGCGGCGACCGCAGCCGTATCCGCTTCAACGCCCAGGCCGGGGGCAGCCACCGCGCGCGCACCATCCGCGACTATTGCCTGGGCGTGTTCCGCACCGGCGAGGAAGGCCGCAAGCGGCGCACCGCCACGACCTACATCTCGCTGGTGTTCCGTGACACCGCAAGCGGTGAGCCGCTGACCGCCGGCATCGCGCTGGGTGCTTCGGTCGATGAGCCCGAGCACCGGGTGCATGGCCTGTACCTGCTGCCGGGTGTGGCGCTGGAGCTGGACGAGCATCTGGAACGGGTCAATGGCAAGGAGCTGCCGCTGGCGTGGAACACCTTCCGCGAGCACGTCACCCGTCGTTGCAAGGAGGCCGGTGAAACCCCGCAGCTGCATCCCAATGCCGAACGTTTCCTGCGCGACCTGCTGCTGCGGCTGCGGGCCGGCCCGTCGGTCACTCCGGATCTGAACGCCTACCGCAAGGCGTTCCTCAATGCGCTGAACCTGCAGCGCGTGGAGGACGTGGACCTGTTCGTGCGCACGCTGGTGGCCGAGGACCGGCCCACCGACATCGCCCGTTTCCGCGCGCTGCTGGAGAGCTTCCGCCTGATCAAGGAGAAGATCGAGCAGGTCAAGCAGCGCATCGACGCGGCCGAAGGCGTGGAGCGGCAGTACGAGAAGATCGCCGGCCAGGCCACGCGCGCCGCGTCGGCGCGGGCGCTGGCGGCCGAATACGCGCGCGACCTGTACAGCGAGCAGCTGGACCAGGCCGAAGGCGCGCTGGCCGAGGCGGAGAACACGCTCGTCGATACCCGCCGTCAGCTGGCCGATACCCGGGTCGAACGCGACACCCTGCGCGAGGAGCAGGCCCGTGCCAACGCGCGTCTGCAGGGCAGCGAGGGCTACGGTGAGCAGGCCCAGCTGGACGAACTGTCCGGCCGCGACCGCGACCGTCTGGCGCAGCTGAAGAAAGACCTGGCACGTGAGCTGGCATTCGCCGGTGAGCAGTTCCGCCAGCTTGACGCGCTCGCGCTGGAGGGGGTCGACAGCGACGCATTCGCCCGCGTGCGCGGTCAGTGGGAGCAGTGGCACACCGAGTTGCTGGCGCTGTCGGCCGAGGCTGCGTTGCCGTGGACGCCGGAAGAACTGTATGCACAGGCGCGGCAGGCGCTGCGCGCGGCCGCGCCGCTGCGTGAGCAGGTCGATCGCCACGCCCGCCAGTTGCACGGTGCCCACGACAAGGCCCGCGAGGCGCTGGAAACCGCGCGGCAGAACCAGAAGCGGCTGGCGGCCGGCCAGGCCGAGCTCAATCCCGAAACCGTGCGGCTGATGAGCTATCTGCGCGACGCCGGCATCGATGCGCGCCCGGTGTGCGATCTGGTGCGGGTCAGCGACGGCGCCTGGCAGTACGCCATCGAGGGTTACCTGCGCAGCAATGTCGAGGCGCTGCTGATTCCCGACCAGGACGAGGAGCGCGCGGTCAAGCTGTATCGCGGGCTGTCCGGCGGGCGTGCGGTCTATGGCGTGAAGCTGGCGCTGTCCAGCCAGGCACGCAATTCGCGGGGGGCCGAAACGCCGTCCGCCGGCAGCGTCGCGGCGCTGTTGGAAGGCGTCAACGCCGATGCACTGGCGTTCCTGCGCCGGCAGCTGGGCGAACTGCGCTGCGTGGAGACCGAAGCCGAGCTGGTGCGCAGCCGCCAGGGCCTGACCCGTGACGGCCTGCTCTCGCGCGGTGGCAGCATCGAACGTCTGCGTTTGCCGGCGGCCACCGACCTGCGCATCGGCGCGTCGGACAACCGCGCGCGGTTGCGGGTGCTGCACGAGGAAATCGAGCGGGCCGAGCAGGAATTGCGGCAGATCGAGCCGCGGCTGCGTCGTGCCGATGACTGCCAGCGCGGGCTGGCGCGCTTGGCCGATGCCGACGCGGTGGCGCAGGCCCTGCACGAGCGCGTGCTGGAGCACCGTCAGGTCGCCGAGCGCTACCGCAGTGCGCAGGAAACCCGGCGTGCCGCGCTCGACCCGGATCTGCTGCATCTGTCCGAGCAGTTGCGGGAGCTGACCGCGCAACTGGGCCAATGTGAACAGCGCGCCGATGCGCTGGTCGGCAAGGAAGCGGTGGCGGCGTCGCAGCTGGAGCGCACCCGCGGCTTGCTGGAGGGCCTGCGCCAGCAGGAGGAGCTGGTGGTGCGTCGCGCGGTGGACGCCTTCGCTGATCCGGACGTAGACCCGAACCGGGTCGAGCGGCAGCGCGAGGAGCTGGACGAGAAGTATCCGTCGCTGGAAGAGCGGGCCCGCCGGTGCGAGGAGCGCGCCAGGGACAGCGATACGCAACTGGCACGGCTGCTGCCCGAGGCCTGGAGCGGACTGGCGCAGTACGCGCGCGATCACGCGCTGGAGCTGGAGTTCGATGCCAGCGCCTGGCGGCCTGCGCGCGGCCTGCTGCAGCGTGAGCTCACCCAGCTGCGCGACACCGAACTGGTGCAGTACGAAGCCGAGGCGCAGCAGGCCTACGCCACGGCGGTGGACACCTTCCGCACCGGCGTGGCCTCCACGCTGTATGACAACTTCACCCGGCTCAAGACCCAGATCGCCACCCTCAACCGCACCCTGCGCAGCAGTCCGGCGTTCTCCAACAACGAGCGCTACCAGTTCCACTACGAAGTGGTGCCGGAGTTCCGCGAGTTGCATCGCTTCATCCAGCGGGCCGCCGATATCGGCGGCGAGGACACCCTGTTTGAAAGTGCCGGGCAGGTGCCCGAGGCGTTCCGCGCGCTGGTCGAGGACAAGGCCGCGGCACATGTGGCCAATTCGCCGCTGGACGACTATCGCCGCTTCTTCCGCTTCGAGGTACAGATCCGCCAGGAGGACCGTGTGATCGGCAGCCTGAGCGAGCGCATGCGCTCGGGCTCCGGGGGTGAGCATCGGGCGCCGCTGTACGTGATCGCCGGCGCCGCCCTGGCGGCGGCCTACGGCAAGAGCGAGGCCCAGCCCGGCGGGCTGGGATTGATCCTGCTGGACGAGTTCGGCGACAAGATCGACGCCCAGAACGCGCGCGCGATCACCGGCTACCTGCGCTCGCTGGGCCTGCAGCTGGTGCTGGCCGCGCCGGATACCGCGCAGGGCACACTGTCCGGTGTGCTCGACAGCTACATCGAGCTGTTCCGCGACGGCGAGCTGCTGCAGGCCGAACGGATCGAAGTCACCGAAGCGGCGCGCACGCTGCTGTTGTCCGACCAGTTCGACCTGCATCCGGAACTGCTCGCCGCAGAGACCGAGCGCATCGCGCGCGAGCAGGCGACGGTGTGAGCCAGATGCCGGGCGGCGGACAGGACACGCCGGCCCGGCGCGTCCTGGAACGTCTGCTGCGGCGCGCCGAGGCGGCCGCGCTGGCCGGTGACCCGCAGCCGGCCAGCTTGTCGATGACCGGCAAGCGCGATGCTGCCGAGTACCGCGCGCTGCGCGGGATGGCTGATTTCGACGCGTTCCACGGCCGCATCGCGTTGGCCGAGCGGTGCGGCGCGATCACAGTCGAACGTGATCGCCACCGCGACGACGGCGAGCGCCTGTTGCGGCTGGGCGTGCGCGATGCCGCTGCGCTGGCGCATGACCTCGGGGGTGAGCTGCTGCACGAACGGGTGGTGCGGGCCGAGGCGTTGCTGGCCCCTTGGCAGGCCTCGGCGCCGGTACTCGCCCGGGTCCTGGCGGCGTGGCGCGGCGGCGGCAAGGTGCGTGGGAAGGGTCCGGATGCGGCCGTTGATCTGGCTGCGGCCGCGCAGGCGGTGGACACCCTGCTGGCCGCTGCGCGCAGCGACCAGATCCTGCGCAAGGCCAGCACCCGCCTGTTTGGCGACAGCAAGCGGCTGGAGGCGCTGACGCCGTGGCTGGATCTGCTGGTCACCGGTGAGCTGTTGCCCAGCGGTCTGGAGAACGGGGAGATCTGGGCGGCGTTGGGTTTGCGCAAGGAGCCGCAGCCATTGCTGCTGGCCGGGCCGGGGGTGATCACGCTGGACGATGGCAGTGGCCATGTACTGCCGCAGCGCTGGCTGGGATTTCCGGTGGATGCCATAGGCGGTATCACCACCGGTGCCCGTGCGCTGCTGAGCATCGAGAACCTGGCCAGCTTCCACGAAGCGGCCAGCGCGCGCGGCCAGGCGCCGGTGCTGCTGTTGTACACCGGCGGGATGCCGTCGCCGGCCTGGCGGCAGGCCTATGTCCGCCTGCTGGCCGGATTGCCGGATGACGCGGCGGTGTATCACTGGGGCGATATCGACCGGGGCGGCTTCCGCATTGCAGCCAGACTGGCGGAGGTGGCCTCGGACGGCGGACGCCGGCTGCGGCCCTGGCTGATGGCACCGGACACGTTGCCGGCGGAGTGCAGGGCTGCTGGCCAATGCCCCGCGCCGGCGGTGCTGGCCACGATGTGCGAGTGGGCGCACCGTGCGGGCTGGCCCGAGGTGGCGGCCGGGCTGCAGCGCACGCCGCTGCTGCTGGAGCAGGAACGCCTGCCCCCGCGCCTGCCGTGGCCCGACGGCGCGGGAATGAACCCGGAGTAAATGGAGCGCGGAAGCGAGTACCCTTATCGCCTGCTGGGGGGCACTGGATATCAGCGGCCCCTGCGCCCGTTGTGTGGAGAGTATCGATGCCGTCGCCAATAGTATCCGCGTCCCCACTGCCAACCCGGGCCGATGGCCCGGCGGCTGCCGTGACGGGTGGGGGCAGCTGATGGTGTCGGCCGAGCAGGACCCGGCCGCGCGGGCGTTTGCCGCCAAGGTGGTGGAGAGCTACAGCGCCGAGCTGCAGCGCTTCCTGCGCCGGCGGGTCTATGACGCACAGGATCTGGGTGATCTGGTGCAGGAGGTCTATCTGCGGCTGCTGCGGGTGCAGAACATCGAAACCGTGCGCAACCCGCTGGCGTACATCTACGGCATCGCCGGGCATGTGGCCAGCGAGTTCAACATGCGCCAGCGGCAAGGGCGGATGGTATTCGACTCGACCGTGGTCGAATCGCTGACCGAGAACCCCGAATCGCCGCAGTTCGTGGAAGGGGGCGGCTTTTTCGAGCGCCAGGTGGGTGATGCGCTGGCCCAGTTGCCGGCCAACCGGCTGGCGGTACTGCTGCTGGAGCGCCGCGAAGGGCTGTGCCATGCGGAGATCGCCGCGCGGCTGGGGCTGAGCGTGCACACCGTGAAGAAATACAGTGTGGAAGCGCTGGCGCATGTACGCGCCAGTCTGGAACGTTGAACAGGACGTGGTCCGTGCCCCGTGCCGGCATCGAGTGACATTATGAATATCTACCGCACATCGCCAGAGCAGACCCGGGAGCGCGCCGCACGCGAGGCGGCCGAGTGGCTGCAGGTCATGCGCGGCGGCCCCACGGCTGCCGAGCGTGCGGACTTCTCCCGCTGGGTGGCGGCCTCGCCGCTGCACCTGGAAGAGCTGCTGATGGCCGAGCTGGTCGAGCGCGAGCTGGCGGCCAGTGGCGCACTGGAAGCGTTCGATCTGGACCAGGTCGTTGCCCAGGCGCAGGCCATGGACAACGTGGTGCCGCTGCGTGCCGAACAGCCGGCACTGGCCACCACGCCGGTGTCGTCGCCCCTGCCGCCCTCGCGTCACCCTCGCCGCCGACGCTGGGGGATGGCCCTGGCCGCCAGTGTTGTGCTGTGTGCGGCTGCGGGTATCGGGTGGCGACTGGCCGCCCCGGCCGCGCCGGCCCAGGAATATGCCAGCGCCATCGGCGAGCAGCGCACCCTGGTACTGGCTGATGGTTCCACGGTGCTGCTGGCACCGGCCTCGCACATCGCGGTGCAGTTCTCCGAAGGCGTACGCGATATCGAGCTGCGCGAAGGCGAGGCTACCTTTGACGTCGCGCACGACACCGCGCGCCCGTTCCGGGTACATGCCGGCAACAACACGGTGCAGGCCGTGGGCACCCGATTCACGGTCAACCGCCTGCCCTCCGGAACGCGGGTGGCGGTCACCGAGGGCAAGGTCAAAGTGACCGCCAGCAAGACCGGCTGGCTGCAGTCGCTGTTGGACGAGCCGCCGGCCACGATCATCGACAAGGACAGTGTCGCACTGGAGTCGCTGGGTCGCCCGGCGGCGTTGGCCGCCGGTGAGCAGGCCCGTATTCCCCAGGGGCAGCAGGCGTTGCTGCGGATGCCGCTGGAAGTGCCCAGCGCAGCACCGGGCAGCCTGCGCCGGTTGAATTTCCGCAACGACACGCTGGCCGACATCGTCGCCGAGTTCAACCGCTACAACCCGCGTCAGATCGTGGTCGAGGACGAGCAGGCACGCCAGCAACGCTACAGCGGCGTGTTCAACGCCGATGATGCCGAATCGTTCCTGCAATTCCTGGAGTGCTGCTCGGCGCTGCGGGTCAGTCGCGAGCCCAATCGCAGCGTGGTGACGCCGCTTGCCGAGGGCACAAGCCGCCAGTAAGCCGCGGTACAGCAGGGGTCCGGATTTTTTCGAAAATATTTTTGCCGGCGAGTACCCTTTTCGCCCCGTTGGACACACGGATGTAACAAGAGGCTGGTTTCGCATGGCGCGGAGCCGGTGGCTCGACATCCAGTCGATGGTTCACTCGGGGCGATCTATCTATGTGTTCTCGCAATAGCTTTCGTAAAAGTGTTCTGGTCCAGGCGGTCGCGGTCGCATTGCTGGCCGGTACCGGTACCGCTGCATTCGCACAGGAACAGGTAGCCGCGCCGGTGGCCGTTGAAGCTGCCTCGCGCGAGCTCGATATCCCGGCGCAGCCGCTGTCCTCGGCGCTGGAAGCCTTTGCCCAGCAGACCGGCCTGCAGATCGTCTACGGTACCGGCGCCACCGCCAGCAACGAACGTTCCGCGGCGGTGGTCGGGCGCTATACACCGGCCCAGGCACTGGAACAGCTGCTTGCGCCCACCGGCCTGGACCACCGCTTCATCAACGACAATACCGTCACCGTGCGCCCGCGCAGGGCGGCAGGCGAGGGGGTTGCCACCGCTGATCGCGCGGGTGCCGAAACGCTGGAAACCATCAACGTCACCGGCACCTATCTGAAGAACATCGATCCGGCCTCGCCGTTGATCGTGATCGACTCGCAGCTGATCGAAAGCCGCGGCTACGCCTCCATTGAGGATGTGTTGCGCAACCTGCCGCAGAACTTCTCCAACCGCACCGGCAGTTCGCGCGCGCTGGGCGAGCTCGAATACGGCAGCACGTATGGCGATGGCCAGTCCCTGCTGGGCTCCTCCGGTGCCAACCTGCGTGGCCTGGGCAGCCGCTCCACGCTGATCCTGGTCGACGGCCGGCGCCGTGCCGCCTCGGCACAGGGGCAGGGGGCCTATACCGACATCTCCTCCATCCCGGTCTCGCAGATCGAGCGCATCGAAGTGCTCAGTGACGGCGCCAGCGCCATCTACGGCTCCGATGCGGTGGCCGGGGTGATCAACATCGTGCTCAAGCAGTCCTACGACGGCACCACCGCGCAGCTGCGCCACGAGAACTCCAGCAACGGTGCCGATGTATCGCGTCTGGACCTTGCCCATACCTTCGGTTTCAAGAGCGGCCACCTCACCGCGGCCATCGGCCGTGAGCGCACTTCGCCGGCCGACGTCAATCAGCTGATCCACGTTGGTCCGGGAGGGCGCGGTGACCTGACCGATCTCGGTGGCGTCAACGGGCGTACGCGCAACAAGGGCCAGCCTGGGGTGGTGTACGAGTCGGAAGACTATGGCATCGGCTACCACTTCATGGGCGAGGTGATCGGGGTGATTCCCGGTGGCCAGAACGGGACCGCGCTGGATCCGGACAGCCTGCTGCCCTACGACCCGGCCACGGCACCGACCACCTACGAGCGGGGTCGCATCGGCGCCAAGGTCGACAACACCCATGCCCGCTTCAGCGGCGAGCACAGAATCAACGAAGACCTGCGCCTGAGCTATGGGATGAGCTATGTGCGCCAGTTGAACAAGGAGTCCTGGTCGCCGACGCTGTTCGATTTCAACCTGTTCGAGCACGGCTACAACGTCTACGTGCCCGAAGCCAATCCGTACAACAGTTTTGGCCGCGATGTGCTGGTCGGGTATTCGTTCGCGCGCGAGTTCTCGGACATGCGTCTGAGCGAGGACCAGAAGCAGACCAATATCGATGCCCATGTCGGCATCGACGGCAAGTTGCCGTTCGCCAAGGGCTGGGACTATGAGCTGACGTTCAGCGCTGGCCGCGAGAAGGGCCGTACCGATGCGCTTGCCGACCTGACCGGCTCGATGGGCATGGACGGCTACGAACGCACCCAGGCAGTCCTGCAGGGCCTGAACGTGTTTGGCGACGGGCGGGATGAGGCGGTTGTCGCGCAGAACCGCAAGCTGCTGGAGAGCCTGGTCGAGCGCTATGCCTACAACTTCCAGTCGCGCTCCAACGTGGTCGATGCGCTGACCCGCGGCGAGCTTTTTTCGTTGCCGGCCGGCAAGATCGAGGCGGCGTTCGGTGCACAGTACCGCGAGCAGAAATTTGCCCACGAGAGCAACCTGGGCGAGCGCCTGCTTGTGGAAAGCGACGGCACTTCGAAGGCGCTGTTCACCGAGATCGGCATTCCGCTGCTTAAGGACCAGCCGTTTGCCAAGCTGCTCAGCCTGACCGTGGCCGCGCGCCACGAACGCTTCCAGCAGAACGGAAAGAACGCGCTGCGTGACAGCTCCTATGGTCTTGGCCAGCTCGGCGGCTTCGATATCGATGCGATGACCGGCACCGTCAACAACGGTGGAGACGACCTGACCGGCACCGGCACCCATGTGTCGCGCGGTTTCAGCCGCACCAGCCCGCTGGCACGCCTGTCCTGGAAGCCGCTGGAGCAGCTGCGGGTGCGTGCGACCTGGGGCGAATCGTTCCTGGTGCCGCAGGCGCAGCAGCAGTTCGGCCAGTTGACCCTGGCCGATTACACCGGCCGCCTGATGTTCGGCGGCGTGCCGCTGCCCGAGGGCGTCAGCCAGGTGGTGGCGCTGACCGGTCCCAATGTCAATCTCAAACCGCAGGTGGCAACCACCAGCACCTACGGTTTCGACTGGACGCCGGACTTTGCCAGTGGTCTGCAGCTGTCGGCGACCTACAACCAGACCAAGTTCGACAACTACATCGGCGATCCGCTGTCGGGCCTGACCCTGAGCCAGGTGTTCAGCAACCTGGAAAACATGCCCGAGGGCATGTTCACGACGGGGGAGAACGGGGTGCTGCTGTGGGACAACCGCGCCGTCAACTTCCTGGGTCGTCGTTCGCGCAGCATCGACACCGCCGCCAGCTACTACTTCGGCAACGACTGGGGTGACTGGCGCGTGGAGTTCAACGCGGTGCGTACGCTGGAGCTCAGTGCGCGTTCGTTGCCGTCATTGCCGACACTGACCTATTCGGACAGCGAGCTGGGTCCGAGCAAGTGGGCCGGCGACCTGTTCGTCGGCTGGGAAGACAACTCCTGGTTCGCCTCGCTGGGCGCGCACTATTCGGCCGCGCACCGCGTGCTGTATCCGTTGTCGGCCACCGCCAACGACTACAACGATTTCACCCCGAACGAGAATCCGCGCACGCGCTCCGCCTCCTACACCACCTTCGATGCGCAGGTCGGCTACCGCAAGCTGCAGCGCGAGGGCTGGCTGGGCGGGGTGACGGCGCGGCTGGGCGTTCAGAACATGTTCGATCGCGCCTATCCGTTCGTCGACAACATCAACGGCTTTGTCTCCAACCGGGTGAACATCCGCGGCCGCGTGTTGTATTTCGATATCAAGAAAGAGTTCTGAGTCTCCCCGGGCCCGCGTCCTGGCGGCGCGGGCCCTGTTTGCCTTCCCGCGGCCATCGTCACCGGTCATCCGGTGTGCCGTATCTGATTTCAAGGATTACTGATGAACCTGTTCTCTACTTCATTGCGTGCCGGCGTTCTTGCTGGCGCGGTTCTACTGGCCCTGGGGCTGGCCGGTTGCAGCCAGGGCGAAGCCCCCGCACCTGTCCCGGCGGCCGCCGATGCCAAGCAGGCCTACAGCATCCGCGGCACGCTGGACGGATTGAAGGACGGTGAGGAAATAGCGTTGCTGGTGCCTTCGCAGGTGAGCGACCCGCTGGATATCACGCCGGTGGCCAAGACCACCGCGCAGGGCGGCAGCTTCGTCCTCAGCGGCACGGTCGAGCAGCCGGTACCGGCGCTGCTGCAGCTGGGCAAGCAGGGCACCGCCAAACTGGTCCTGGAAGCCGGTGAGCTGCGTATCGAAGCCGGTGAACTCGGCCCGGTGGCCAAAGGCGGGACCTATACCGAGCGCGTCTACGGCTATCTGCAGCGTCCGGACTATGTGGCCGCCTACAAGGCCAACCGCGAGGCCAACCGCACCGCCTTCGCCAATGTCGATGAGACGGACGAAGAGGCGATGAAGCGGGCGCGCGCATCCACGGTGCCCGCCTTCACCCACCTGCACCAGGTGAAGAACGACTACGACCGGGCGCTGCTGGAGAGTGATGCGCCGGACATGCTCAAGCTGCTGGTGCTGTCGGAGAACTACGACTGGAAGCGCTACGACCAGGCGCGTCGCGAGCAGATGCTGGCCCAGTACGCCAAGACCCTGGGGCCGCACCCGGTGATTGCGCAGATGCGGCACGCGGCCGAGGAACACCGGAAGTCGATGCAGCTGGCCGAGAAGTTCGGTCCCGGCAAGCCCTACGCCGACATCACCGCGGTGGATGTCGATGGCAAGCAGGTCAAGCTGTCCGAAGTGCTGGCCAGGAACAAACTGGTGCTGCTGGATTTCTGGGCGTCGTGGTGCGGTCCGTGCCGTGGCGAGTTCCCGCATCTGCTCAAGGTCTACCGCGAGTTCCATCCCCACGGCTTCGAGATCTACGCCGTATCGCTGGATGAAGAGAAGAAGGACTGGGTCAAGGCCATGCACGAGGAGGGCGGCACCACCGATCTGCCGTGGATCAACCTGCAGGCACCGGGCTTTGAAGCATCTGCCGCACAGACCTATGGCGTCACCCAGTTGCCGCAGAACTACCTCATCGCTTCCGACGGCACGATCGTCGGCGTCGGCATGCGCGAGTGGGATGTGGAGCGCGCAGTGCGTGCGCAGATCAAGAAGACTGAAAATGCGCAGGGGCTCTGAGTTGCTGTTGCGCATACTGCTGGGCCTGCTGCTGGCAGGCCTGCTGCCCGCCGTTGCCAGTGCCCAGGTGCAGGCTTCGCTGGTCGCGGTGGAACAATCGATCCAGCCCGGTCAGCCGCTGACCGTGGCGCTGCGCATGGAACACCGTGAGCACTGGCACAGCTTCTGGAAGAACGCCGGTACCGGACTGCCCACGCGCGTGCAGTGGGAGCTGCCGGAGGGCTGGCACACCGGGGCGATCCATTGGCCGACGCCGGTGCTGGTACGCGACCGCGAGGGCAACATCACCGGGCACGGCTACGAGGGACTGCTGCATCTGCCGATGCAGCTGACCGCGCCAGCGGGGCTGCGGCCGGGCAGCGAGGTCGAGCTGAAGGCGACGGCCCGCTGGCTGATGTGCGAGACGGTGTGCATTCCGGGCAAGGCGCAAGTGTCGCTGCGGCTGCCGGTCAGTGCCGATACGGCACAGGCCGATACGCAGGTGCAGGCGGCGCTGGCGGCGCAGCCGATGCCGGCAAGCAGTGACGGCTGGCAGCTGGCGGCCACCCGCGCGCCCGACAACCTGGCATTGCGGGTGCGTGCGCCGGCCGATATCGCCGAGCTGCATTTCTTCCCGGCCGACAGCTTCGTCTCCTACAAGATCCCGCAGACGATCGGCAACCGCGGCGCGCGCGCGCTGCTGAAACTGCCGCTGGATCCGGCCGAGCAGATGGCCGATGACGCGCGTCTGCGCGGGGTGCTGGCGTATACCGATACGCAGGGCGTCTACCGCGGGGTCCAGGTCGATGTGCCGTTTTCCAGCGAGGCCGAGGCTGCGGCACTGATCAGCCTGGACGATCTGGGCAACAGTGGCGAACCGGCCAGGGCCGATAGCGGGCCGGTGGCCCTGTCGATGACGGTGCTGCTGTTCGCGCTGCTCGGCGGCCTGATCCTGAACCTGATGCCGTGCGTGTTCCCGGTCCTGGGCCTGAAGGTGGTGGGTTTCATCGAGCAGGCCGGCAATGACCGTCGCAAGGTCACGCTGCACGCGCTGATGTTCACCGCCGGCGTGCTGCTCTCGTTCTGGGCGCTGGCCGGCGTGCTGGCCATGCTGCGCGAGGGCGGCCAGCAACTGGGCTGGGGCTTCCAGCTGCAGTCGGCACCGTTCGTGTTCGGCCTGACCCTGGTGATGCTGGCGTTCGCGTTGAACCTGAGCGGTGTGTTTGAAGTGGGAGTGCGGGCGACCAGCATCGGGTCGGGGCTGCAGACGCGCAGCGGTATCGGCGGCAGCTTCTTCTCCGGCATGCTGGCCACGCTGGTGGCCACGCCGTGCAGCGCGCCCTTCCTGGCGCCGGCACTGGGCGCGGCGCTGGCGTTGCCGACCGCGCAGGCGTTCGTGGTGTTCACCGTGATCGCGCTGGGTCTGTCGCTGCCGTATCTGCTGCTGTCGGTGTTCCCGAAGCTGGTGGATCTGCTGCCCCGTCCGGGCGTCTGGATGGTGACGTTCAAGCAGCTGATGGCGTTCCCGCTGTATGCCACCGTCGGCTACCTGGTGTGGGTGCTGGCCGGACAGCTGCAGGAAGCGGCGCTGTTCAACGTGATCGGCGCGCTCACCCTGGCCGCGTTCGCACTGTGGCTGTACGGGCGGGCCACCCGTCCGGGCGTTAAGGGAACGCGTGCCGGTATCGGCATGGGCGCCGCCGTGCTGGCGCTGGTGCTGGCAGTAGTGCTGGGCTGGCCGCGGGCACAGGCACCGGACCAGGTGCAGTGGGAAGCCTGGAGCAGCCAGCGCGTGCAGGAACTGCAGCGCGAAGGCCGCGGTGTCTATATCGACTTCACCGCACGCTGGTGCGCCACCTGCCAGGTCAACAAGAAGGTCGTGTTCAGTTCGGAACGGGTCCGCAGCTATTTCCGCGACCACAACATCGCCACGCTGAAGGCGGACTGGACCAATGCCGATCCGCTGATCACCGCGGAACTGGAGAAATGGGGCCGCAGCGCGGTGCCGTTCAACCTGGTCTACCGCGCCGACGGCAGTGCGCCGCAGGAAATGCCCGAAGTGCTGACGCCGGACATCGTGCTGGCCGCGTTTGAAACCCCCTCCCCCCGCAGGCAGGACTGAACGGTCATGTCTGGAATATCCACGCGCCTGGTGCGCACCTCGAAGAGAAAGCAACGAATGATTTCGCCACGCCTGCTGTGCGTCGGCCTTGCGTTCGGTCTTATGGCAGCTCCGGCTGCCTGGGCCGCACCGGTCAAGGTTGACGGTTTCACCCATATCAAGTCGATGGACGGCATCGACGAATACCGCCTGGACAGCAACGGCCTGAGCGTGCTGGTACTGCCCAGCCATGCCGCGCCGGTGGTCACCTTCCAGATCACCTACCGGGTGGGGTCACGCAACGAGGTCACCGGCTCCACCGGTGGCACCCACCTGCTCGAGCACCTGATGTTCATGGGCAGCACCCACTACGACGCCAGCAAGGGCAACAGTGTGGACACCTACCTGGACCGCGTCGGTGCCGGCTTCAACGCCACCACCTCGATGGACCGCACCAACTACTACGCCACCCTGCCGCCCTCGGCGCTGGACGGCTATATCGCCATTGAAGCCGACCGCATGCGCGGCCTGCTGCTGCGCGAGAAGGACCGCCAGAGCGAAATGACGGTGGTGCGCAACGAGTACGAGCGCAACGAGAACAACCCCAACGGCGCGCTGATGAAGCTGATCTGGAGCACCGCGTTCCAGGCCCAGCCGTACCATCATCCGGTGATCGGCTGGCGCAGCGATATCGAGAACGTCTCCATCGACAAGCTGCGCGAGTTCTACGACACCTATTACTGGCCCAACAACGCCACCGTGACCGTGGTGGGCGATGTCGAGCCGGCCAAGCTGCTGGCCACCATCGGCAAGGAGTTCGGCAAGGTGCCGCGTTCGCCGCATGCCATTCCGGAGGTGTACACCACCGAGCCGGCCCAGCAGGGCGAGCGCCGCGTGATCCTGCGACGTGCCGGCGAGGCGGGCACGGTGATGATGGCGTTCAAGGGCCCGGCCGGGCTGGATGCGGACATCCCGGCGCTGACCGTGCTGGAGCTGGTGCTGCAGGGCGGACGTGGCAGCCGCCTGTCGCGCGCCCTGGTCGATACCTCCAAGGCGGTCGGTGTTTCCGGCGGCATGTACCAGCAGCGTGATCCGAGCCTGTTCATGCTCAGCGCGGTGCTGGCGCCGGGCGTCGAGCACGCCGAGGTGGAGAAGATCATCAACGACGAGATCGGCAAGGTCGCCCGCGAAGGTGCCGCTATCGAGGAGATCAAGCGCGTGCTGGGCCCGTACCGTGCCGATGTGGCGTTCCGCCGTGACGGCACCGACCAGGCCGCCGACTCGCTCAACGAGTACATCGCACTGGGTGACTGGACCAAGTACGCCACCTTCCTGGACGAGCTGGAAAAGGTCACCTCGGATGATCTCAAGCGCGTGGCAGGCAAATATTTCAACGCAGACCAGAGCACGGTCGGCTGGTTCGTGCCGGAGAGCAGCAAGTGAAGAACGCAAAGCGCAATCTGATGTTTCCGCTGGTGCTGGCCGCCAGCTTCTGCCTGAGCCCGCTGCTGGCGCAGGCCGGTGTCGCCGACACGGCCGTGCGTGCCGAAGCCGCGGGGGTGGATCTGATCATCTATCCGATGGACGTCAAGGACGTGGTCACCATCACCGGCGCCATGCCGCTGGGGGATGCCTTCATCGCCTCCAAGTCCGACAACCCGGCGGTGCCGACCCTGACGGCGATGCTGCTGCAGGCCGGCACCCTCAAGCGTGACAAGTTCGCCATTGCCGATGCCCTGGACAGCATCGGCGCCTCGCTGTCGATCAGCCCGGGTCCGGCCCGCATCTCGGTCTACGGCAAAAGCCTCAAGCGCGACATGCCGACCGTGGTCGATGCGTTGGCCGAACAGCTGCGCGAGCCGGCATTCACCGCCGAGGAGCTGGCCAAGGCCAAGGTGCAGCTGGAGGCGGCATTGCGCCAGGCCAGCGAGAACCCGGGCACGATGGCGCGCGAGACGCTGATGCTGAGCATCTTCCCGCGCGGCAGCTACAACGCCCCGGTGCCGCGCGAGGACATGCTCAAGGCGGTGCCGGCGGTGACGCTGGAGCAGATCAAGGCGTTCCACAGCAAGTACTACGGCCCGGAGCACATGACCCTGGTATTCACCGGTGATGTGGATGCCAAGGCGATCGAGCAGGCGGTGACGCACGGTTTCGGGGGCTGGAGCGGTGGGGTGGATTACCTGCGCACCGCACCGGCGCGGATCAAGCCCAAGACCTTCGAGCACAGCATCGCGATGAAGGACAAGTCCAGCACCAGCGTGTTCTTCGGCCAGAGCACCGGCCTGCGCCAGACCGACGCGGACTATGTGCCGCTGATGGTGGGTGTGGACGTGCTCGGCTCGGGCTTCACCGGCCGGCTGATGGCGGCGGTGCGTGCCAAGGAAGGCCTGACCTATGGCATCGGTGGCAATCTGCTGGGCAGTGACTACATGGACGGTGGCTTCGCCATCAGCACCACCTTCGCCCCGGAACTGCTGGACAAGGGTATCGCCAGCACCCGCCGTGAACTGCTGCACTGGTGGAAGGACGGCATCACCGCCGAGGAACTGGCCGGCCGCAAGCAGGCGATGGTGGGCAGCTACCAGGTGGGCCTGGGCAACACCGATGGCATGGCCTCGGCGATCCTGGGCACGGTTGAACGTGGCGTCGGCCTGGAGTGGCTGGACAACTATCCGTCGATGATCGAATCGGTCACCCGCGAGCAGATCAACACCGCCATCCGCACCTACATCGATCCCAAGCAGATGGTGATGGTCAAGGCCGGCACCTTCGGCAAGTGATTGCCTGATTGGCAGACAACAAAGAAAACGCCGGCATTGCCGGCGTTTTCTTTTTCCATCGTCAACCCGCTCAGGCGCGCACGGTATTGGAGATGATCTCCACCCAGTAGCCGTCCGGGTCCTTGATGAAGGCCAGGCTCTTCATCCGGCCATCGCTCAGGCGCTTCTGGAACGGTACGCCCAGCGCCTCGAAGCGGGCACAGGCCGCCTCCAGCTCCGGCACCGACACGCAGAGATGGCCGAAGCCGCGCGGATCGCTGTTGCCGTCGTGGTACACCGGACCGTCCTGCTGCTCGGTGCCGTGGTTGTGGGTCAGTTCCAGCACGCCGGGAATGCCGGCCATCCACAGGCGGCGCTGGGCATCGTCTTCGGGGATGGCGGTGCCGGCCGGCACATAGGCCAGGAAGTACAGACTGAACGCGGCCTCGGGAAAGTCGCGCTGGTCGATCAGCGAAAACCCCAGCACGCGGGTATAGAAGTCCAGCGAAGCGGTGATGTCCTTGACCCGCAGCATGGTGTGATTGAAGACGAAACCGCGGGTTTCAGCCGCCGTGGCGGCAGCGACGCCGGGCTGCTCGCGCAGGGAGGAGAGGCTCATGGAAGCTCCTTGAGGGGGAATGCACAGGGCGCAGGCCTGTATTTTACGTGCGCTTCCCGGTCGCCGGATGACGGCGGCCGTAACCGCCGTCGTCCGGAATGGCATCAAGGATGCTGCGAGAACGCACGGACGCTGCCGTCCATCTGCAGCAGGCCGACGGTGAACGGCTGGCGGTAGCCGTCCGGGGATTCCATGCCCGGCGAGCCGATCGGCATGCCGGGCAGTACCAGGCCGCGCGCCTGCGGACGTTCGGCCAGCAGCTTGCGGATCGCATCGGCGGGCACGTGGCCTTCCACCACGTAACCATCGATCTCGGAGGTATGGCAGGAGTACATGCCTTCGCCGATGCCGAGGCGCTGTTTCACCGCGAGCATGTCGCCGCTGTCGTGGATTTCCACCGGAAAGCCGGCCGCCTGCATGTGTTCGGCCCAGCCGCCACAGCAGCCGCAGTTCGGATCCTTGTGGACTTTCACCAGTGGCAGGCGGTTCTCTGCCGGCGCCGCTGTGGCTGTCCCGGCAGGGGGAGAGGCGGTGCCGGAAGCCGCCGGCGGGGCGGCGTTGCAGGCACTGACCAGCAGCAAGCTGCCGATCAGTACGGCCAGGGGAAACGCTGTTGAACGGATGATCATGGAATCTGCTTCCTGGAGGGCATCACGCGCTGTGCGGAGGTGATGCGGGAGACGGTAGGGAACATGCCGAGGTAGCTGCCGGCAGTGGCGCGGGACGGGCAGCGGAGGCATGCCCGTCCCTGATCCTCAGAACCAGAAGCGCACGCCGGCGACCCAGCGCGATTCGCTGACGTCTTCGCCAGCATCGCGATGCAGGTCGGCGGTGTTGCCGAAGACGCGTTCGTGGACGAACCCCACATACGGGGCGAAGCGGCGGCTGAACTCGTAACGCAGGCGTAGGCCCGCCTCCACGCTGCTCAGGCCCTTGCCGACAGCCCGGCGCGGATCGTCATCGGCGACCAGGCTGGCCTCGAGCACCGGTTGCAGGATCAGCCGGTTGGTCAGCAGCACGTCGTACTCGGCTTCAACCACCAGCTCGGCTTTGCGGCTGCCGCCCAGATAGGCCATCGCCGACATTTCGAACTTGTACGGCGCCATGCCCTGGAAGCCGAAACCGGCGCGGGTCAGGTCCGCTGCGTGCCGGTGGTTGTCATGGCGAACGCCGGCCACCGCATCCCACCACGGCGAGATCGCCCGGCCGTACAGCGCATCGACCGACCAGTCGCCCAGCGCGTTGTCACTGCGGTGACCTTCGCTGCGCAGCCACAGCCGGTTGATGTCACCTCCAAACCAGGCATCGATGCCCCACGCCTGGCCCCCGCCATGGGCGTTGTCCCAGGCTTCCAGCTGGTCGAATACCACCAGGCTGTTGAAGGCCGGGGCGTGTTCCATCGCGTGCGGCTTCATTACCGGAAACGCCGCGGTGAAATCGTCCGGCGTCAGCGCCGGGACCGGTTCACGCGGGGTATCGCTGGCGGCTTTCGGCGGCATCGCGTGCCCGGCGTGCGGATCGTTCTTTGCCGCAGGCGGCATCGCATGCCCGGCGTGCGCATCGTGCGCGCTGGCCTTGGCCTGCGGTTTGCCCTGCCCGGCATGCGGATCCTGGGCGAACGCGCCACCGCTGGTGGCCAGGGCGAGGAACAGCAGGGAGTGGGGAAGTGTCTTCATGCCTCGATCCTCACTTCTCGCATCATGCCCGCTTCCATGTGGTACAGCAGGTGGCAGTGGAAGGCCCAGCGGCCCAGTGCGTCGGCGCGGACGCGGTAGCTGCGGCGGGTGCCCGGCGGCATGTCGATGGTGTGCTTGCGCAGCTGGAACTGGCCCTCGGCGTTTTCCAGGTCGCTCCATACGCCGTGCAGGTGGATCGGGTGCGTCATCATCGTGTCGTTGACCAGCACGATGCGCATACGCTCGCCGTACTTCAGGCGGATCGGTTCGGCGCCACCGAACGGGATGCCGTCGAAGTTCCAGGCGAATTTCTCCATGTGTCCGGTAAGGTGCAGCTCGATCTCGCGGCCCGGTTCGCGCCCATCGGGATCGGTGAACAGCGAATGCATCGCGCCGTAGGTCAGCACGCTGCGGCCGTTGTCGCGCAGGCCGATGCCCGGATCGTCCAGCTTCGGTTCGCTGGCCGAGGTCTGCATGTCCACCAGCGGATTGCCGGCCTCGCTGGGCTTGTGCTTCGGCGCTTTGTCATCCGCACCGTGACCGCCGTGGCCCATCATCGCCGCACCGCAGCCGCCTTCCATGCCCTTCATGCCCATGTTGGCGCCGCAGCCACCCTCCATGCCGGCGTGTCCGCCGTGATCGCCCATGTCATGGCCCATATCGCTCATGGTCAGCAGCGGCCGTGGGTCAATCGCGGGGATCGGTGCCTGCAGACCCGGCCGCGCGGCCAGCGTGCCGCAGGCATAGCCGGTGCGGCCCATGTCCTGGGCAAAAATCGTGAACGCATCCTGCCCGCTGGGCTCGACGATCACATCGAACGTCTCGGCCACCGCGATCCGGAACTCGTCCACGCTCACCGGATGGATGTACTGGCCATCGGCGGCGACCACGGTCATTTTCAGCCCGGGAATACGCACGTCGAAATAGGTCATCGCCGAGCCGTTGATGAAGCGCAGCAGCACCTTCTCGCCGCTGCGGAACAACCCGGTCCAGTTGCCGGCCGGCGCGGTGCCGTTCATCAGGTAGGTGTAGGTGTGGGCGTTGATGTCGGAGATGTCCGAGGGTGTCATCCGCATCCGCCCCCACATGCCGCGGTCGGCCAGGGTGTCCCGCAGGCCGTCGCGGCGGGCGTCACGCAGGAAATCACCGACCGTGCGCTGGTAGGTGTTGTCGTGCATGGCCATTTTCTTCATGCGCCGGTGCAGCGCGGCCGGATCCATATCGGTCCAGTCCGACAGCAGCACCACATGCTCGCGGTCGTAGTGATATGGCGGCGGCGCCAGCGGATCGACGATCAACGCGCCATATAGCCCGGCCTGTTCCTGGAACAGCGAATGGCTGTGGTACCAGTAGGTGCCGGACTGCCTGAGCTGGAAGCGGTATTGGAAGGCCTCACCGGGTGCGATGCCGTTGAAGCTCAGCCCGGGCACGCCGTCCATGTTGGCCGGCAGCAGGATGCCGTGCCAGTGGATGGAGGTCACATCGTCGGTGAGCGTGTTGGCCACGCGGATGTCGACGGTGTCGCCTTCGCGCAGGCGCAGGATCGGCGCCGGCAGCGAACCGTTGACGGTGATCGCGCCACGGCTGCGGCCGGTGAAGTTCACCGCCGAACGGCCGATGGCCAGGCTCAACCGGGTGCCGCGCAGCTCCACGGGGGGCACGGCCATGGACGCTGGTGCGCCGGCGAACGCATCGGGGATGCGACCCAGCCCGGCGCCGGCGACCACACCGCCCAGGGCAAGGCCCTGCACGAAGCGGCGCCGCGACAAGGCCGGGCGCGGATCGGAAAGAAAATCGGAGGACATAGGCAACTCCCGCTCACACCGCCACGCATCAACGCGCGGCCGCATGGCCTGAACAGATCAAGAAAGACGTCACGGCGTTGCCATGACGCAGGTGTCCGCTGGGGCGCCAAGGCGCCGGGGTCAGGCGATGGGCGGGCGGTTGAGCTGGGCAGGGGCCGCGTCGTCGCGCGCCTGTGTGGATGCTGATGGCTGCGCGGTTTGCGGAACACCACTGAGAGGCGGCAGGGCCTGCGTCGGCAGCATGTTGCAGTGCTGCATGCAGTCGCAGTGCTTGCCATCGCCGCACAGTTCCATCGGTTGCGGCGCCGTGGTGTCCGCGTGCATGCCGCCTTCATCGTGACAGCAGGCGTGGTCTGCATCCATGGCCATCGTCGTGGCCGGCATCGCCATCGCCGTCGCAGCCCATACCGACCCGGTCGCGCTGGCGATCAGGGAAAGGCAAAGCAGCAGGGGCAGCAGGATGCGGAGCACGGGAACCGGCGCTTGAAACAAGGGCGTAACCATAGCACTCGGCGTTGGCGGCCCGCAGCTCCCGGCGCGAAGAGTGGGGGCGAAGTAGAATCGGCTTCAGCTTTCATTGAAGTGGCGATCCATGTCCCAGCGTCATTGGGTGGCAGCGGCCATCCGCAAGATTGAAGCCGACTACAACCGTTCGGCCGATACCCACCTGATTCCGATGGACCTGCCCGGTTTTCCCGGGATCGAGGTCTATCTGAAGGATGAATCCAGCCACCCCACCGGCAGCCTGAAGCACCGTCTGGCGCGCTCGCTGTTCCTGTACGCGCTGGCCAATGGCTGGTTGCGCGAGGGTTGTCCTGTGATCGAGGCGTCCAGCGGTTCCACCGCCGTGTCCGAAGCGTACTTCGCGCGTCTGCTGGGGCTGCCATTCATCGCGGTGATGCCGGCCAGCACCTCGCCGGAAAAAATCGCCGCGATCGAATTCCACGGCGGCCGTTGCCATCTGGTGCAGCGTGCCTGCGACCTGAATTGCGAATCCGAGCGGTTGGCGCGTGAGACCGGTGGCCACTTCATGGACCAGTTCACCTACGCCGAGCGGGCCACCGACTGGCGTGCCAACAACAACATCGCCGAGTCGATCTTCAAGCAGATGGCCGAGGAGCCGCATCCGGTGCCCGAGTGGATCGTCTGCAGCCCCGGCACCGGCGGCACCGCCGCGACCCTGGGGCGTTATGTCAGCTATCGCCGACATGACACGCGGATCCTGTGCGCGGACCCGGAAGTGTCGATCTTCTACGACGGCTATTGCGCCGCGCTGGAAGGCAAGCCATGGCGTGAACTGACCTGTGCGGGCGGCTCGCGGGTGGAGGGCATCGGCCGGCCGCGGGTGGAGTCGAGCTTCATCCCGACCTGCGTCGATGCGATGGTGAAGGTGCCCGATGCGCTGAGCCTGGCGGCCATGCGCCATGTCAGCGCGACGCTGGGGCGCCGTGTCGGCGGTTCCACCGGTACCAACTTCATCGGCGTGCTGTATGCGGCCCAGCAGATGCGTGCGGCCGGCCGCGAGGGGTCGATCGTCACCATCCTGTGCGACTCGGGCGAGCGCTACGCCCACAGCTACTACAACCCGGACTGGTACCGGGCGCAGGGCATCGAGGTGCAGCAGGCCGATGCGCTGATCGCCGCGGCGGTGGCCGGGCAGCCCTTGCCGCCATTGCCTTGTGCGTGGCTGGAACCGTCGCCATATAACAGGTGATCCCGGCAGTGGCCGGGCATGTATTGACGGAGCTCCCGATGACCAACCCGCTACTCGATTTTTCCGGCCTGCCGCGTTTCGATGAAATCCGTCCGGAGCACGTCGGCCCGGCCATCGATGCACTGCTGGCCCAGGCCGAAGCAGCGGTGAAGGCGGCGGAAACCGTTTCGCCGCTGAGCTGGGAGGCGTTCGTGGTGCCGCTGGACGATGCCACCGAGCGCCTGTACCGCGCCTGGGGCCAGGTCAGCCATCTGCAGGCGGTGGTGAATACCCCGGCGCTGCGCGAGGCCTACAACGCCAACCTGCCCAAGGTCACCCGTTTCGGCAGCGCGCTGGGCCAGAACCTGGCGCTGTTCGCGCAATACAAGGCGCTGGCGGCCACCCCGGAGGCCGCCGGCTACGACGCTGCGCGGCGCAAGGTGCTGGACAACGCCTTGCGTGATTTCCGCCTGGGCGGGGCGGAACTGGACGAGGCCGGCAAGGCGCGTTTCAGTGCAATCCAGGAAGAACTCTCGGCGTTGTCGGCGAAGTTTTCGCAGAACGTGCTCGATGCCACCGACGCCTTCGCGCTGTACGTGGAAGACGAAAACGAGCTGGCCGGGTTGCCGGCCGAGGTGGTCGCCGCCTGCCGCGCGGCGGCGCAGAAGGAGGGCAGATCCGGCTTCAAACTGAGCTTGCAGATGCCGTGCTACCTGCCGGTGCAGGCCTATGCCGACAACCGCGCGCTGCGCGAGCAGCTGTACCGCGCCAACGCGGTGCGCGCCTCCGAACTGGGCGATCCGGCGCTGGACAACAGCGGCCACATCGACCGCATCCTCGTCCTGCGCACCGAGCTGGCGGCGCTGCTGGGGTTTGACAGCTACGCGGCCTATTCGGTGGCCACCAAGATGGCCGAGAGCCCGGCGCAGGTGCAGACGTTCCTGCAGGATCTGGCCGATCGTGCCAAGCCCTATGCGCAGCGCGACCGCGCCGAACTGGACGCCTTCGCCCGGGACGAGTTGGGCCTGGCCGCGCTGGAGGCCTGGGACCTGAGCTACGTCTCGGAGAAACTCAAGCAGGCCCGCTACAGCTACTCCGAGCAGGAGGTGAAGCAGTACTTCACCGAACCGGCGGTGCTGGCCGGCCTGTTCGATGTCATCCAGCGCCTGTACGGGCTGACGGTGCAGCCCGACACCGCGCCGGTGTGGCATGAGGATGTGCGTTTCTACCGGCTGGTGGATGCCGATGGCACGTTGGTCGGCCAGTTCTATCTGGATCTGTATGCGCGCGAGGGCAAGCGCGGCGGGGCGTGGATGGACGATTGCCGCAACCGTCGCCACACCGCCGCCGGCGTGCAGACGCCGCTGGTGTATCTGGTATGCAATTTCGGCCGTGGCGCTGCGGGCAAGCCGGCGACCCTGAGCCACAACGAAGTGACCACGCTGTTCCACGAGATGGGGCATGGCCTGCACCAGTTGCTGACCCAGGTGGGAGAGCTGGGCGTGGCCGGCATCAATGGCGTGGAGTGGGATGCGGTGGAACTGCCCAGCCAGTTCATGGAGAACTTCTGCTGGGAGTGGGAGCACGTGCAGGCGATGAGCGCGCATGTGGACAGCGGCCAGCCGCTGCCGCGGGCGCTGTTCGAGAAGATGCTGGCGGCGCGGAACTACCAGAGCGGCATGTTCACCGTGCGCCAGCTGGAGTTTGCGCTGTTCGACATGCAGCTGCACAGCGGCTTCGATCCGGCCGATGACAGCGTGCTGCAGCTGCTCGAACGGGTGCGTCAGGCGGTGGCGGTGAACTTCCCGCCGGCCTGGAACCGCTTCCCGCACCAGTTCAGCCACATTTTCGCCGGCGGCTATGCGGCCGGTTACTACAGCTACAAATGGGCCGAGGTGCTCAGCGCCGACGCCTACGCCGCTTTCGAGGAGGCGCCGGGGCAACTGGCCGATACCGGTGCCCGGTTCCGCGCCGAGGTGCTGGCGCGCGGCGGCAGTCGCAGTGCCGCGGAGAACTTCCAGGCGTTCCGGGGCCGTGCACCGAGCATCGATGCGCTGCTGCGGCACAACGGCATGGCTGCCTGAATCCCACCCTGCGCGCGGCCGGTCCGCGCGCCGCAACCGGCTGGTCAGCGGCGGCGTTGCGCGGCAAGCTGTGCCACCGGACTTCTTCCGTATCGACGCCATGCCCCGGCTTGTTACCCGCATCGCTGCATGTGCCGCCATCATTGGTGTCGTGCTCTGGTTCCAGCCACGCATCAACGAACCGGCCGCCCAGGTCAGCAACGGCCTGAACCTGCGCAGCGCGCCGGACGCGCGTGCCGAGCGGCTGGCGGTGCTGCCGGTGGGCACGACGGTGGAGGTGCAGCGCTGCCTGGATGACCTGCAGTGGTGCAACGTGCGGGCGGGCGGCAAGAGCGGCTGGGTCGCGGCCGATTACCTGATCGCGCGCAGTGACGGCAAACGGGTCCGGTTGGCCGAGGCCGGCAAGGAGCTGGGAGTGGTGATCGAGACCGCGCGCCCCGGTGGTTGAGCGCCGGCGGCACCGGTCAGTGCAGTGTGCAACCCGCCGACGGGATTTCATTTCTCCGCAACCACGTAAAAAAACAGCCGCTTTCGCGGCTGTTTTTTTGGCATCAATACCGCAGCGGCTTCACACCCGGCCGAAGATCAGCGTGGCGTTGGTACCGCCGAAGCCGAAACTGTTGGACATCACCGTATCCAGCGTCGCGTCCCGGGTCTGGCGCAGGATCGGGAAACCTTCCACGCGCTCGTCCAGGGTTTCGATGTTGGCCGAGCCGGCCATGAAGCCGTCGCGCATCATCAGCAGGCAGTAGATCGCCTCGTGCACGCTGGCCGCGCCCAGCGAGTGGCCCGACAGCGCCTTGGTCGAGGACAGGGGCGGTACCGACTCGCCGAACACCTCGCGCACCGCACCCAGCTCGGTCACATCGCCCAGCGGGGTGGAGGTGCCATGGGTGTTCAGATAGTCGATCGGACGGTCCAGGCCTGCCATCGCCATCTTCATGCAGCGCACCGCGCCTTCACCGGACGGCGCGACCATGTCGGCGCCGTCGGAGGTCACGCCGTAACCGACCAGCTCGGCGTAGATCTTCGCGCCACGGGCGATGGCGTGGTCATAGTCTTCCAGCACCAGCATGCCGCCGCCACCGGCGATGACGAAGCCGTCGCGGTTGGCGTCATACGGACGCGAGGCGGTGGCCGGGGTTTCGTTGAAACCGGTGGACAGCGCGCCCATGGCGTCGAACATCACGCTCATCGACCAGTGCAGGTCCTCGCCGCCACCGGCAAACATCACGTCCTGGGCGCCGTGGCGGATCAGGTCCGCCGCCGCGCCAATGCAATGGGCCGAGGTGGCGCAGGCGGCCGATAGCGAATAGCTCAGGCCCTTGATGCTGAACGCGGTGGCCAGGTTGGCCGACACGGTCGAGCACATCGTGCGCGGCACCATGTACGGGCCGACTTTGCGCACGCCGCGGTTGCGCAGCAGATCGGCCGCTTCCACCTGCCATTCGCTGGAGCCGCCACCGGAGCCGGCGATCACGCCGGTACGCACGTTGCTGACCGTCGCCTCGTCCAGGCAGGCATCGGCGATGGCATCGCGCATGGCCAGGTAGCTGTAGGCGGCCGCATCGCTCATGAAGCGCTTGAGCTTGCGGTCCACCTGCGCGGTCAGGTCGATGTCGACCTTGCCGCCCACCTGGCTGCGCAGCCCGGCTTCGGCGTGGTCGGGCAGGGCGACGATGCCGGGGCGGCCTTCGCGCAGGGCGCTGGAGACGGTGTCCAGATCGTTGCCCAGGCAGGAGGTGATGCCCATGCCGGTAATGACGACGCGACGCATCAGAAGCTCTCCGTCGAGGTGAACAGGCCGAC
The DNA here is from genome assembly GCF_001431585.1 of Stenotrophomonas pictorum JCM 9942. NCBI lineage: Bacteria > Pseudomonadati > Pseudomonadota > Gammaproteobacteria > Lysobacterales > Lysobacteraceae > Stenotrophomonas > Stenotrophomonas pictorum. The sequence continues at coordinate 38,673 of NZ_LLXS01000038.1, forward strand.
CTTCAGGTCCTTGGCGGTGTAGATCTCGCGCCCGTCCACCAGCATGCGGGCATCGGTCTGGGCCATCACCAGTTTGCGGTTGATCACGCGGGAGACATCGATTTCGTACTGCACCAGCTTGGCGCTGGGCAGCACCTGGCCGGTGAATTTGACCTCGCCACAGCCCAGCGCACGGCCGCGGCCTTCGGCGCCCAGCCAGGTCAGGAAGAAGCCGGTCAGCTGCCACATGGCGTCCAGACCCAGGCAGCCGGGCATCACCGGGTCGCCGAGGAAATGGCAGCCGAAGAACCACAGGTCCGGGCGGATATCCAGCTCGGCGCGGATCAGGCCCTTGCCATGGGCGCCACCGTCCTCGCGGATGTCGGTGATGCGGTCGAACATCAGCATCGGGTCGTTGGGCAGGCGGCCCTTGTTGGGGCCGAAGAGTTCGCCGCGCGCGCTGGCCAGCAGCTGGTCACGCGAGAACGTATGCAGACGGGTCATCCGGGGTAATCCAAAGCCAGGAGCGAGTCGCCGAGCATGCGGCAGCAGCAGCGTTCAATCAAATGTTTTAACTGGACGGTTGCGTATGTTCGGCGCAGTTAGCAGCCGTTCGAGGGCTGTTGCGAGTCGTTTTAAAATGCACAATTGTGAGGACAAGTGTGCATTTAGCGACAGCAGCTATCATGTTGGCGACCGTTCCGGACTGTTGTCGTGGCCCAGCTTCGCAAGATCATCCATGTGGACATGGACGCCTTCTATGCGTCGGTGGAGCAGCGCGATGACCCCGGATTGCGCGGGCGGCCGGTGGTGGTGGCGTGGAAGGGGCCCCGGTCGGTGGTCTGTGCGGCCTCCTACGAGGCGCGCACCTTCGGGGTGCGCTCGGCGATGCCGGCGTTGCGCGCCGAACGGCTGTGCCCGGACGCGGTGTTCGTGCCGCCGGACTTCGCCCGCTACAAGGCGGTGTCGCGGCAGATCCGCGCGATCTTCCTGCAGCACACGCCGCTGGTGGAACCGCTGTCGCTGGACGAGGCCTATCTGGATGTGACCGCCTCGCCCAGCTGCGGCGGCATCGCTACCGACATCGCCCGCCTGATCCGCGCGCAGATCCGCGAGACGACCGCGCTGACCGCCTCGGCCGGCATCGCCCCGAACAAGTTCCTGGCCAAGATCGCCTCGGACTGGCGCAAGCCCGATGGCCAGTTCGTGGTGCCGCCGTCCAGGGTGGAGCAGTTCCTGACGCCGTTGCCGGTCAACCGCGTGCCGGGCGTGGGCAAGGTGATGGAAGGCCGGCTGGCGGCGCTGGGGATCGCCACCGTCGGTGATCTGCGCGGACTGCCACTGGAGCAGCTGCAGGCGCTGTTCGGCAGTTTCGGCGCCCGCCTGTACAAGCGCGCGCGTGGGATCGATGAGCGCCCGGTGGAACCGGACCAGCCGGTGCAGTCCATCTCCTCGGAGGACACGTTTGCCGAGGATCTGCCGCTGGGCCAGTTCGACGAGCTGATCACCCAGCTGGCCGAGCGCACCTGGCGCGCCACCGGACGCACCGAGCGGATCGCCCATACGGTGGTGCTCAAGCTCAAGACCGCGCAGTTCCGCATTCTTACTCGCAGCTTCACCCCGGACTCTCCGCCCGGCTCGGTGGAGGAGCTGCGCGATATCGCCCTGGCGCTGTGCCAGCGGGTGCAGCTGCCGCCGGACACGCGCTACCGGCTGGTGGGGGTGGGCCTGTCCGGCTTCCGTGATCGTGCCGAGGTGCTGCTGCAGGGCGATCTGTTTCGCGGGTCATCGCCGGAGTGAGCGCGTCGGGTCCGCTTCCGGGGCAGGGCTACAATCGACGGTTTTCTGCGTGAGGAGTGTCGACAACGTGGCCACGTCAGCGGTGATTTTCGATCTGGACGGAACCCTGGTGGACAGCGCCGGCGATATCGCCGAGGCGGTCAACCGCTGTCTGGAGGAGCTGGCGCTGGCGCGCGTGCCTGAGGCACGGGTGCGCAGCTGGATCGGCGAAGGCGTGCGCAATCTGGTGGCCACCGCACTGAAGCATGCCGGCAGCGACCGCCCGCTGGAAACGGTGATGCCGGCCTTCATGCGCCACTACCACGCCTGCCTGCTGCGTAGCCCGCGCCTGTATGCCGGCGTGCCGGAAACGCTGCAGGCGCTGCGCGCACGCGCCCTGCCGATGGCGATCTGCACCAACAAGCCGGTGGCGCTGGTGCCGCCGCTGCTGGCGCATCTGGGGATCGCGGAGTTCTTCACCCATATCGTCGGCGGCGACAGCCTGCCGCAGCGCAAGCCTGCGGCCGAGCCGCTGTTGCACGCCGCCGCGCTGCTGGGGCAGCCGCCCGGTGCGTGCCTGATGGTGGGCGATTCGGCCACCGATCTGGGCGCGGCCAACCACGCGCACATGCCGGTGGTGCTGGTGCGCTACGGCTACCCGCGTGATCTGGACCTGGATGCGGCCGGCGCGCTGGCGGTGATCGACGATCTGCGCGAGCTGTTGCCCCTCGTCTGAGCGGCTGATTCGCGGCGCCGGGTTTTCGGGGCAGTCGCCGCAACAAAAATGCCCCGGTGCGAACACCGGGGCATCGTCGTATCAGCGGAGTGCTCCGCCTCAGTTCTTGCTGTTGTAGCGCAGGGTCAGCTGGTACTCGCGACCCGGCTGGTTGTACCAGGCCACGGTTTCATAGTCGCGGTCGAACACGTTGGCGGCCTTGGCCTGCAGGCTCCACTCTGCGTTGATTGCGTATTCCACTCGGACATCGACGGTGCCGTAGCCGGCCAGACGCACGCTGTTGGCGGCGTTGTCGAAGCGGTGGCCGCTGCCGGCCGCGGTCACGCCCAGACGCAGCGGGCCGAAGCTCTTGTCCACGTCCAGGCGGCCGCTGGTGCGCGCGCGACGGGCCAGCAGGTTGTCGTAGGTGGCCGCGCCGGCGGTGTGGTCGCGCGGGTCGGTGAAGCTGGCCTGGGCGTTGAGGTCGAAACCGGCCAGCGACAGGTAGCCGGTCAGCTCGGCGCCGCGGATGCGGGCTTCGGCGACGTTGACCAGCGCGAAGCTGCTGTCATAGCCGATCAGCTGGTCGATGCGGGTTTCGTAGGCGTTGAAGGTCCAGTTCCAGGTGTCGGCGTACTGGGCGAGACCCAGGTTCAGGCTCTTGGATTCTTCCGGCTTCAGGTCCGGGTTGCTGAAGCCCGGGTAGTACAGGTCGTTGAAGGTCGGTGCCTTGAAGCCGGTGCCGGCGCTGGCGGTCAGGCGGAAACCATGACCGAAGGCAAAGCCGTAACCCAGGCTGCCGGTGGTGTGGTTGCCGAACTGCTCGTTGTCGTCGTTGCGCACGCTGGCCTGCAGCGAGTGCGCGCCGAAGCCGCCCTGGTATTCGACGAACACGCCGGTGTTGTCGCGGTTATCCACATCGAACGCGGTGGTGCTTTCGATCCGGTCCTGCTGCCAATCGGCGCCGGCGCTGATCTGCTGGCCTTCGCCGAACTTGATGTCGCCTTGCACGGCGGCGGTGTCGCGACGGGTGTTGAACACGCTGGCCAGGGTGCGCGCGCCGCCGGCCGCGAAGTAGCTGTCGGCCTGGTCGTTGCTGCGGCCGAGCTGCGCGCTCAGGCGGAAGCTGTCCGAGGGCGCCCATGCCAGCTTGCCGCCGTAGACCTGCTGGCGGTTGTCGGCTTCGTTGCCGCCGAAGATGCTGCCGTCGTACTCGTTGAAGCTGTCCGAGTTCAGCATGTGGCCTTCCAGGCTCAATGCCTCGCTCAGCGCATAACCGCCGCGCACGTTGATCGAGGTGTTGCGGTAGCCGTCACGGTCCGGCTCATCGGCATAGCAGCCCGCGCCCCAGCCGGCGGCGGTGCCGCGGCAGGCGTTGATGCCGTCGGTGCTCTGGTAGCCGCCCTGGGCGGAGATCCAGCCGCGTTCGCCGCGGTTGCTGAAGCCGGCACTGGCCTGGCGCAGGTTGTGGCTGCCGGCGGTGAGCGCCAGATTCTGCTGCAGGCCCTGGCCGGCGGCGCGGGTGAAGATCTGGATCACGCCGCCAATGGCTTCAGAGCCGTACAGGCTCGAACGCGGGCCGCGCACGATCTCCACGCGCTCGATCTGGTCGACCGGCAGGTCCTGCAGGGTCGGCATGCCGTTGGTGGCCGAACCGATGCGCACGCCGTCCACCAGCACCAGCACCTGGTTGGAGTTGCTGCCACGTAGGAACAGCGAGGTGATCTTGCCGGCGCCGCCCTGGTTGGCGAAATCCAGGCCGGCGCGGCCGCGCAGCAGTTCCAGCAGCGAGCTGGCCTGGCTGCGGTCGATCTGCACGCGGTCGATCACCTGCACCGGCACCACGCTGTTCTCGATCGAGACCGGGGTACGGGTGGCGGTGACGGTGATGTCATCGAGTCGGGTCGGAGCCGGCTCGGTCGGTGCGTTCTGCGCGGCGGCAACGCCCGGCAAGGCCAAGGCAAGGGCGAGGGAAAGGGTGTGGTAAGACAGTTTCATGGAAGCTCCTGGACCTGCGCGCTCCCGCGCAGGCGGATGGGGAAGGCTGCCAGAAGAGGGAAGAAGACGGAGGTCGCGCACACGGCGCTACAGCCGCCGCCATGCCCTCCGCATCGCAACCAGTCGGCTTCCGGGCCGGTCTCCGGACTCGCAGGCGAGGCAGCCGAGGCTGCTTCCGACCAGGCGCCTTCCCGTGCCATGCACAGTGGCGGTGTTGCCTGGTCTTGTCCTGCTTACCGTTGCGGGGGCAGTGCCGGAATGGCGGACGGCTGGAATTCCAGCAGGGCGCGGCACCGGCTTCCCGTTTCAACCGTCCGGCAAGGCCGGCCGGTCACCCGAAAGTGCGCGCATTCTATGCGATCACCGCCAGGCCTGCGCAAAAGGCCGGCAACCGCGCCCGGGCGGTTAAAATGCGCGATTGCATCGCAGTATCGGAACAGTCGTGACAGAAACGTGGTTCGGGCAGGCCTGTGGGCAGCCTTCGCAGGAACACCGCCAACGTGCCATCGCCCGCCAGCGGCAGTTGACCAAGCCCGAGGGCGCCCTGGGCCGGCTGGAGACGCTGGCCATCGAACTGGCCGCGCTGCAGGCCGCTGACCGGCCGCAGGCCGCGCAGGTGCCGGTGATCGTGTTCGCCGGCGACCACGGGGTTGCCGCGCGCGGGGTCTCGGCCTATCCGGCCGAAGTCACGGTGCAGATGCTGCACAACTTCGCTGCCGGGGGCGCGGCTATCGCGGTGCTGGCGCGTGAGCTGGGCCTGCCGCTGCATGTGTGGGATGTGGGCAGCCGCGCGACCGCCCCGATCGCCGGAGTCGTCACCGACAAGGCCCGTCACGGCACCGCGGATTTCAGCACCGCCGAGGCGATGTCGGAAGTCGAATTGCGTGCCACTTTCGACGCCGGCCGGCGCGCGGTGGACCCTGTCTGCGCCGGCGGCGCGGACCTGCTGGTGCTGGGGGAAATGGGCATCGGCAATACCACCTCCGCCAGTGCCCTGGCCGCGGTGCTGGGGCCGTTGCCGCTGGAGGAGCTGGTCGGCATCGGCACCGGGCTGGACGCGGTGCGCATGGTGCAGAAGAAGAACATCATCGCCCGCGCGCTGGCCCTGCATGGCGAGGCGATCAACGCCGCGGCATCACCGGGCTGGGAAGCGCTGCGCCGCGTCGGTGGGCTGGAGATCGCGGCGATGAGTGCGGCGATGATCGCCGCCGCACAGCGCGGCGTGCCGGTGCTGGTGGATGGCTTCATCGTCTCGGCCGCCGCGTTGGCCGCGGTGCGCATCAATCCCGGGGTACGGCCGTGGCTGCTGTTCTCGCACCAGTCGGCCGAGCGCGGGCATGTCCGCCTGCTCGAGCTGCTGCAGGCGCAGCCGCTGCTGCAATTGGATCTGCGTCTGGGCGAAGGCTCCGGCGCGGCGCTGGCCTTGCCGCTGGTGCGCATGGCCTGCGCGCTGCACAACCAGATGGCCACGTTTGAAGAAGCGGCCGTGGCCGATCGTGACGGCCGCCGATGATCCTGGATCTGATGCGGCACGCGTCCACCGGGCGCCAGGGCTATCTGGACGGCCGCACCGACCCGCCGCTGGTCGACGGCGCGATGGAGGCGTTGCATCGCTGCCACGCCGGTCTGGACTGGAGCCGGGTGATCGCCTCGCCGCGCCGCCGCGCGCTGGATACCGCGCACGCGCTGCTGGCCGGCACCGACCAGTTCTGCGAGATCCATCCGGACTGGGCCGAGCTCGACTTCGGCGACTGGGACGGTCGCCATTTCGATGAGCTGCCGGCCGAGCAACTGGCCGGCCTGTATGAAGAGCCGCACGAGGTGATGCCACCCAATGGCGAGTCGTGGCAGCAGTTCCAGGCGCGCGTGGAACTGCAGTTGCAGCGGTTGATGGACGAGGACGACGGCGATGGCCGGCCGGTGCTGGTGGTCAGTCATGCCGGCGTGTTGCGGCTGGCGATCTCGCGCATCTGCGGCATGCCGTTGTCGCTGCTGTGGGCGCTGCGTATCGACTACGGCACCCGCGTGCGGTTGCGGGTGGAGCGCGGCGAGGACGGCCGGCTGTGGGGCGAGCTGCTGGAGCTGCGCCAGCCATGAGCGCGCGCCGGCTGATCCTGGCCATCCAGTTCCTGACCCGGCTGCCGACGCCGCAGGTCAAGGACTTCCGCCAGGAGGACCTGAGCCGTTCGGCCGTGTACTACCCGCTGGTGGGGGCGCTTATCGGCGTGCTGCTGGCGCTGCCGCTGTATGCGCTGGGCGAGCGGCCGTGGCTGGCCGGCGCGCTGACCCTGTTGCTGTGGGTGTGGGTGACCGGCGCGCTGCATCTGGACGGGCTGGGCGATGTGGCCGACGCGTTCGGCGCGGCGCATCGCAACCCGCAGCGATTTCTGGAGGTGCTCAAGGATCCGCACATGGGCGTGTTCGGCGTGGTCACGCTGGTCATGCAGCTGCTGCTCAAGTTCGTGCTGCTGACCGAACTGGCGGCCAGTCCCGCCTGGTTCGGCATCGTGCTGGTGCCGGTGTGGGCGCGCTGGGGCACCTTGTGGTGGAGCCAGCGGATTCCGTCGCTGCATGGCGATGGCATGGGGGAACGTTTTTCCTGGCAGCTGCGGCCGGCGGCGATGTGGCTGTGGGCGCTGTTGCTGGCGGCGCTGACCGGGGTCTGTGCGTGGCCGCTGCTGCTGGCGTTGCTGCTGGTGCCGCTGGTCGCCTGGTACTGGCGGCGCGCGCTGGGCGGTATTTCCGGCGACTGTCTTGGCGCCAGTGTCGAGGTGGTCGAAACCCTGCTGTTGCTGGCGCTGGTGCTGTGGCCGGGCAGCGCGCTGCCGTTCTGGGCGTGAGACGTCAGTCTTCGCCGAAACGGATTTCCGCGGTGCGGTCCGATTCGGCTTCCGCCGGCTCCGCGGGGGGCAGGCGGGTTTCGTGCACCGGCCCGGCGGCCTGAGTGCCGCGCGCGGCCGGCAACTCGGCCAAGGCCGCTTCGTATTCGGCGACCAGCTGCTGACGGCGGGCTTCGGGCACGTCCTGCCAATGACAGTCGACCAGCGCGCCTTCCAGCGAATACAGCAGATTCAGGCTGGGCTTGAAGCCGGCACGGCGCACTTTCATGAACGCCGCGACCGGACCGGCGGCGACCAGGTCCTGCTGGCTGCGCAATCCCACCTGACGCAGCCATGCGGCGCTTTTCGGGCCGATGTTGCGCAGCTTGGTGGTACTCACGCCAACGACTCGACGAAGACCTGGGCGATGGCTTCCAGGCCGTGCTGGTCCTCGGCATCGAAGCGCGCGGTGACCGGGCTGTCGATATCCAGTACGCCGACCAGCTGGCCGTTATGCAGCAACGGCACCACCAGTTCCGAACGCGAGGCCGAATCGCAGGCGATATGGCCGGGGAACGCATCCACATCATCGATGCGCTGGGTCTGGCGGCTGCTCGCCGCCGCGCCGCAGACGCCCTTGTGCAGGGGAATGCGCACGCAGGCCGGCAAGCCCTGGAAGGGCCCGACCACCAGTTCGGTGCCATCGTAAAAATAGAAACCCGCCCAGTTCAGCTGCGGCAGCGCGTGGTAGATCAGGGCTGACAGATTGGCGGCATTGGCGATGCGGTCGCGTTCGCCCTGCACCAGTGCACGGGCCTGGGCCAGCAGCTGGGCGTACTGTTCCGGCTTGCTGCCGGTGAGGGAGGAGGTATTGAACATCGTATGAGTCTAGCGCCTGCGGGGGCACCGATTGTGCCAGCGGCGACAACGCTGTGGCTGGAATATGTTCGGCGGCTTGGTGACGGCGGGCGCTCACGGGCGGCGGCCGCTGCCATTGCGTTGCCCCAATGGATACCCGGCCGGCATCCCCGGGGGCGGACGAGGTGGCCCGCGTTGGGGTGAGCCTGCGGGCTCGCAGGTTCAGGGAATCCGGGTGCCCGCGTGGCGGTGCGTTCGAAGGGCTCGGGCGCTGGTTCCCTGCGCATATCGCCGGGGTGCAGACTCCGTCCATATCTGCCGGCTGGCGGCGGCCCGTAGTGGTTGCAGGTAGGTGGCCGGCCTGCTGAAAAACGCGGGGCGCCTGCGCAATCTGGCGGTCTTCGTCCGGTCGTCGGCCGGCGTCCCTCAGGGGCCGCGGTAGCTGCAGCCGGAGGTGCAGGTCTCGTGCACGGTCACTTCGCTCAGCAGCGGCAGCGCCGGCTTCAGGCGGTCCCAGATCCACATCGCCAGACGCTCGCTGGTCGGGTTTTCCAGGCCGGGAATGTCATTGAGGTAGTGGTGGTCGAGCTGGTCGTACAGCGGCTGGAAGGCGGCTTTCAGATCGCTGAAATCCATGATCCAGCCGGTGTCCTCGCCCGGTTCGCCGCTGACCTTGAGTTCAACGCGGAACGAATGGCCGTGCAGGCGCGAGCACTTGTGGCCGGTCGGGACGTTGGGCAGCCGGTGGGCGGCCTCGAGGGTGAAAACCTTGAAAATATCCATGGCTCGATTGTATCGCTGGGGCCGGCGGGTAGGCCGGCATGGGGGATCTCGGTAAAGCGAAAGGCCGGCAGATGCCGGCCTTTCGCTGGGGGCTGCCTGCGGATCAGGCGCTGGGACGGCGCTGACCGCCACCGCCACCCTGGCGGCGCGGCTGACCATCACGCGGGCCACTGCGTCCGGCCGCGACGCGCTGGCCATTGGCCGGCTTGCGCGGACCGCCGTGGTTGACATGGCCCGCCCGCGGGCTGTCGCCGGTCGGGCGCCGCGCGGCATGGCCGCCGTTGCCACGGCGCGGCGCCTTCTGACCACCGGGCTGCTCGGCCTTGCCCGGCGCGCTGTTGCCCCAGCGGATCGGGGTCTGCGGCACGAAACCCGGCACATCGGTGATGTCCATATCGCGACCGAGCATGCGCACGATCTGACGCAGCAGCTTGGCCTCGTCCTGCGCCACCAGCGAAATCGCCTCACCGGTGGAGCCGTTGCGGCCGGTACGGCCGATGCGGTGCACGTAGTCTTCCGGGACCATCGGCAGGTCGTAGTTGATGACCTTGGGCAGCTCGTTGATGTCGATGCCACGGGCGGCGATATCGGTGGCCACCAGCACGGTCACGCGACCGGCCTTGAAGTCGCTCAGGGCACGCAGGCGCTGGCCCTGGCTCTTGTTGCCATGGATCGCGGCGGTCTTGATGCCGGATTTCTCCAGAAACTGGGCCAGCTTGTCGCAGCCGTGCTTGGTGCGGCCGAACACCAGCGTCTGCACGCGGGAATCCTCGGCCAGCAGGTGCAGCAGCAGCTCGCGCTTGCGGCTGCCATCGACCGGATGCACGCGGTGGGTGATGGTCTCGGCCACGGTATTCTTCGGCGTGACCTGGATCTGCTTCGGGTTGTGCATGAACTCCAGCGCCAGCTGCTTGATGCTCTCCTCGAACGTGGCCGAGAACAGCAGGGTCTGGCGGTTCTGGCGCGGCAGCTTGGCCAGGATGCGCTTGATCGAGGGCAAAAAGCCCATGTCGAGCATGCGGTCGGCCTCGTCCAGCACCAGGATCTCGATCCCGGACAGGTCGATGCTGCGACGCTCCAGGTGGTCGATCAGGCGGCCCGGGCAGGCGACCAGCAGGTCCACGCCACGGCGCAGCACATCCAGCTGGTTGCCCATGCCGACGCCACCGTAGATGCAGGCGCTGGGGATGCGCAGGTACTTGCTGTAGCCGCGCAGGCTGTCATGCACCTGGGTGGCCAGCTCGCGGGTCGGTGCCAGCACCAGCGCCCGCGGCTTGCGCGGACCGTTGCCGACCGGCTGCGGCGCGGTGCCCAGGTGCTGCAGCAGCGGCAGGCCGAACGCGGCGGTCTTGCCGGTACCGGTCTGTGCGCCAGCCAGCAGATCGTGACCTTCCAGGGCCAGCGGAATGGCCTGCTCCTGGATCGGGGTCGGGTTTTCGTAGCCCTGCTCGGAAAGCGCGCGCAGCAGGAAGGGCGCAAGGCCCAGGTTTTCAAACGACATGGAGAACTCCAAAGAAAATAACGCACGCCCGCAAGGACCTGCGTTGCTGATCGATAAGATCGGCTGATCTCGGAGCGTTCCCGTAAACCGCGCTGCAAGATCTGGATGCAACCAGCGCGAAGCGCTGGCTGGAATGCGTGACGAATGGCGTCGGAGTGGGGGCGGGCGGGCGGACGGGCCAAAAGGCCGCTGGTCCTGCACCGCCGGCGGTCCCTGAGGGAAACGGACGGCCGCTGGCAGACCGCGATAGTCTAAGGGATAGTTGAGATCGGTACAAAAACACCCGTTCAGCTTTTCAAACGGACGGCTGTGTGGATGCGGGCCAATTCATTACACTTGAAACTTGTTTCTTCTGCAGACTGGACGTTCCCATGAAGCTTGGTTCCCTGAAGGAAGGCGGCCGCGACGGCACCCTGATCGTGGTTTCGCGTGACCTGACCCGCGCCGTGCGGGCCACCGGTATTGCCGCCACCTTGCAGCAGGCGCTGGAGGACTGGTCCAACCTGGCGCCGCGCCTGAACGCGCTGTACGAGGCGCTGAACGACGGCAACGCGGCCGAGGCGTTCGAGGTGGAGATGGAGGCGCTGGCCGCACCGCTGCCGCGTGCCTACGAATTCGTCGACGGCAGCGCCTACCTGCCGCACGTGGCGCGGGTGCGCAAGGCGCGCGGTGCCGAGGTGCCGGAGAGCTTCTACACCGATCCGCTGATGTACCAGGCCACCAGCGCCGGTTTCTATGGCCCGCGTGATGCGGTCAAGGTGGTCAGCGAGGACTACGGTATCGATCTGGAAGCCGAGATCGTGGTCATCACCGATGACGTGCCGATGGCGGTCACCCCGGCGCAGGCGGCCGGCCACATCCAGCTGGTGGGTCTGGTCAACGACGTGTCCTTGCGCAACCTGATCCCGGGCGAATTGGCCAAGGGTTTCGGTTTCCTGCAGTCCAAGCCGCGCTCGGCGCTGAGCCCGGTGTTCGTCACCCCCGACGAGCTGGGGGAGGCCTGGCAGGGCAACAAGGTGCACCTGCCGCTGGTCACCCACATCAATGGCCAGTGGTTTGGCGCACCGGAGGCCGGCGTGGACATGCAGTTCGATTTTTCCCAGCTGGTCGCCCACGCCGCCAAGACCCGCCCGCTGTCGGCCGGCGCGATTGTCGGTTCGGGCACTATCGCCAACGAGGACACCTCGCTGGGGGCCTCCTGCTTTGCCGAGCAGCGCACTGTGGAGGCGTTGCGTGACGGCAAGCCGTCCACGCCGTTCATGAGCTTCGGCGACGTGGTCCGCATCGAGATGTTCGATCGTGCCGGCAACAGCATTTTCGGCGCGATCGAGCAGCGCATCGAGCCGGCCCAGGCGCCCTGATCCGGCCAACGGCGCAGGGGTCAGACCGGCGGTGAGGCAAACCCGGCCGCCGGTGGCTATGGTTGAGGCATGAACATGGAGGCATGGACATGGATGGACAGCTGAAGCTCTACAGCTATTGGCGCTCGAGTGCGGCCTATCGCGTGCGCATCGCCCTGAATCTGAAAGGGCGGGACTACGCGATCGAGCCGGTGCACCTGGTGCGCGATGGCGGCCAGCAGCATTCGGACGACTATGCCGCGCTCAATCCGCAGGAACTGGTGCCGGCGCTGCGCCACGGCGAGCGTGTGCTGACCCAGTCGCTGGCGATCCTGGAGTATCTGGATGAGATCTGGCCCGAGCCGGCACTGCTGCCGGACGACTCGGCCGGTCGCGCGCGGGTGCGGGCGCTGGCGCAGCTGGTGGCCTGCGATATCCATCCGCTCAACAACCTGCGGGTGATGCAGTTCTTCGATCGCGAGTGGAACGTGCCGCAGGCCGAGCGCGACCTGTGGACCCTGCACTGGATGCGGACCGGCTTCCAGGCGCTGGAGGACATGCTGGTGGGATCGCAGGATACCGGCCGTTTCTGTCACGGCGACAGCCCGGGCATGGCCGACTGCTGTCTGGTGCCGCAGCTGTACAACGCCCGCCGGTTCCATCTGGATCTGGCGCCGTATCCGACCCTGGTCCGGATCGAGCAGGCCTGTCTGGGGCTGCCGGCGTTTGACCGTGCCCGCCCGGAGAACCAGCCCGACGCGGCGTGATTGCCGCGGCCGCCCCGGTCCCGCGTCCAGCAATGTAAAAAGCCCCGCATCTGCGGGGCTTTTTCGTGGTCGGCCGTCCGGGTTCAGAAGCCGTGGGTGATGGCCGGTGCGGTGGCGGGAGCGGAGAAATCCGCATACGGGTCGAGCTCGCCGCTGCCGCCCTCGGACAGGCGGAACTTCAACGCCAGCCCGTCGCGCGAGTCGGCCGCACGCAGCGCTTCCTCCTGCTCGATGATGCCGTCCTTGGCCATCCGGAACAGGCACTGGTCAAAGCTCTGCATGCCTTCTTCCAGCGACTCCTCCATCGCCTGCTTGATCGCGTGCACCTCGCCGCGGCGCAGCAGGTCGCGGATCATCGGGGTGTTGATCAGCACCTCGGTGGCCGGCCGGCGGCGCCCATCCTTGCCTTTGACCAGACGCTGCGAAACCACCGCGCGCAGGTTCAGCGACAGGTTCATCAGCACGTTCTTGTGTGCGGTTTCCGGGAAGAAGTTGAGGATGCGCTCGATCGTCTGGTCGGCGTTGTTGGAGTGCAGCGTGGCCAGGCACAGGTGGCCGGTCTCGGCAAAAGCGATGGCCGCCTCCATGGTCTCGGCGTCGAGGATCTCGCCGATCAGGATCACGTCCGGCGCCTCGCGCATCGCGTTCTTCAGCGCGTTGTGGAAGGCATGGGTGTCCAGGCCGACTTCGCGCTGGTTGACGATGGACATCTTGTGCTTGTGCAGGAACTCGATCGGGTCCTCGATGGTGAGGATGTGCCCGGTCGAGGTGCTGTTGCGGTGGTCGATCATCGAGGCCAGCGAGGTGGACTTGCCCGAGCCGGTCGAGCCGACCACCAGCACCAGCCCGCGCGGGGTCATGATCACGTCCTTGAGCACCTGCGGCAGGTGCAGCTCCTCGATGCTGGGGATCTTGCTCTTGATCGCACGGATCACCATACCCACTTCGCCGCGCTGCTTGAACACGTTGACGCGGAAACGGCCGGCATCAGCCAGCGCGATGGCCATATTGAGCTCCAGGTCACGCTCAAATTGCGGTACCTGGCCCTCATCCATCAGCGAATAGGCGATTTTCTTGACCATGCCCGGTGGCAGGCCGGTATTGCCCAGTGGATAAAGCTTGCCTTCAATCTTGATATAGACCGGCGCCCCGGTGGTCAAAAACATGTCCGAAGCGTTCTTTTCGGTCATCAGCTTCAGGAAATAGCCGATATCCATGCGCAATGTTTCCCCAACAAACGGCGGCGTGCCGTTGCAAGCACGCCGCAGGCTTGACGACAATGGCCGCGCACAATCCCTCAGGCAACGGCTCCCCAATGAAACCTAGCTTCGCACAATTACGACGTTTCCTGTATGCAGTGGTTTGCAGTTTGGCCTTGTCCAGCGGTGCTTTCGCGCAGGATCCGGGCGCGGCCGAACTGCTGGCCGCACAGCAGGCGGTGGAGCGTGCCGACCGCGCCGATGCCGACCAGTACGCCGCGGACACGATGGCCATGGCCCGCCAGCAACTGGAACAGGCGCAGCGTGCCGCCGGCGACCGTCGCGAGCGCAAGCAGGTCCCGGTCCTGGCGCTGCGGGCGGCGGCCGATGCCGATTTGGCCCGTGCCCTGAGCGAGGAGGCGGTGGCACAGGCCCAGCTGGCCCAGCGCCGTGCCGAGGTGCAGCAGTTGCAACAGCAGTTGGCGACCGGGGAGGGGCACTGATGGGTATCAGGAACATGCTGGTTGCCGGGCTGCTCGCCCTGCCGTTGGCTGCCATGGCCGCCGAGGATCCGGCAGTGGCGCTGTTGAACCAGCGGCTGGTGGCGCTGCAGGCCGATATGCGTACTGCCGATGTCGCGCCATTCGAGAAGCTGCAGGCGCAGCAGGCCATCGCCGCGCTGGCCAAGGCCAAGCGCAGGGAGCTGGATACGGCCCGGTACCTGGCCGAGCGCCGGGTCGCCATCGCCGAGGCCAGCGCCCGGGCGGCGGTGGCGAGGCGCGAGGTGGATCAGCTCGAGCGCACCCGTGCCGAATTGCTGATTGAAGCCAGCCGTCGGGAAGCGGCCCGTGCCCGTCAGGAGGCCGAGCGCCTGCGCGTCCAGGCGCAGATCCAGGCCGAAGAGGCCGAGCGTATGCGGCTGGCGGCCGAAGCCGAGACGCTGGCCCGCCAGGATGCCGAAACCGCGTTGACCAGTGTGGCCGGCAAACAGGCCGCGCGGCTGACGGCCGCCCAGCAGAACGCGGCCAAGCTGGCCCGCGAGGAGGCCGAACTGGTTTCCGGGCAACGCCTGCCCGGCTCGAAGTTCGACAGTCGCGGGGAAGTATTCACCCTGGCCGGCGATGCCTTTGCCGCAGGGCAGGCGGCGCTGTCGGCCGGCGCGCGCAACCAGGCCAAGGCCTTGGCCGAGTACCTGAACATCGGCAAGAAGGGCCGGGTGGTGATCGAGGGCTACGACAGTGCCAATGGCGTCGGCCAGCGGCGTGCGCAGGCGCTGAAGGATGCGCTGGTGGCGGGTGGGGTTGCGGCCAACCGTATCCAGGTGGCCGGCAAGAAAGCCGCTTCGACCCGGGCGCGTTCGGTGGAGGTGATCGTGGCGCCCTGAGCCGGGTAACTGGCTGAGATTGTTATGTTTTGGTTTGTTTTCCGTGGCTGACTGCGCCGTGTTCCAGACATTTATCCGGCAGTTGCCAATAGCGCTTGCCGGAACCTTTTCGCAGGCGTAGGGTCAATCGTCCGGGCGGTACTTTCGCCGTCCGGACAGCGGAGGGCCGAGCCGATGCAACAGGGGCGCGAACCAGTACCGGGCAACCGCCGGCACGATAGCCGGGGGCTGACGGGTGGTTCCCTCCAGGTGCGTCTTGGCACTCCAATCCCGCAACGCCCCGTGCCGTCAGGCCGGGGCGTTTGTGTATCTGCTGAAGGAGGTAGTCATGTTTGAAGGGCAGCCGCAGAGCAAAATCGATGCGTTGATGAAAGCCGATCCCGAGTTCAAGCAGCTCTACCAGCAACACAAGAAGTTGAACAAGAAGTGCATGGATGCCGGGCTGGGTGTGCTTCCCATCGACGATGTCACGTTGGGCCAGATGAAGCGGGAAAAACTGCTGGCCAAGCAGAAGCTCCTGCGGATCTATGAAAGTGCGTTGAACTGAACCTTCCCCCGCAATACCGCTTCTGTCGCGGGCGATGGCGGCCTACTCGTCAACCGCTGTCGTCCGCGTCACTCCGCCGGGAATGATGCAAGCACCGTCCGTTGCCTGACTTTCCGGCACATCCATCGGATAATCGATGGTCCGGCCGCAGTTGCGGCGCGATGCGAAACCCTCCGATGCCCATCCATTCCTCCGTCCTCGAACTCATTGGCAACACGCCCATCATCAAGGCCCAGCGGCTGGATGCGGGCGTCTGCGAGCTGTACCTGAAGCTGGAGAGTTCCAACCCGGGCGGGTCGATCAAGGATCGCATCGGTCTGTCGATGATCGAGGCCGCCGAGAAACGTGGTGATCTCAAGCCCGGTGCGACACTGGTCGAGGGCACCGCCGGCAACACCGGCCTGGGCCTGGCGCTGGTCGCCCAGCAGAAGGGCTACAAGCTGATCCTGGTCGTTCCGGACAAGATGAGCCGGGAGAAGATCTTCAACCTGAAGGCGATGGGCGCCGAGGTGGTGCTGACCCGTTCGGACGTGGCCAAAGGCCATCCGGAGTACTACCAGGACCTGGCCAAGACCGTGGCCGAGCAGACCCCGGGCGCCTACTTCATCAACCAGTTCGGCAACCCGGACAACCCGGCCGCGCACGAGTTCGGTACCGGCCCGGAAATCATCGCGCAGATGGGCGGCGAGCTGGATGCGATCGTGTTCGGCTGCGGCAGCTCCGGCACCATGACCGGCCTGTCGCGCGCCTTTGCCAAGCTCTCGCCCAAGACCGAGCTGGTGCTGGCCGACCCGGTCGGCTCGATCCTGACCCAGTACATCAACGAAGGCACGCTGAGCGAGAAATCCGGCAGCTGGCTGGTGGAAGGCATCGGTGAGGATTTCCTGCCGGACATCGCCGATTTCAGCCGGGTCAAGAAGGCGTACTCGATCAGCGATGCGGAAAGCTTCCACACCGCGCGCGAGCTGCTGGGCAAGGAGGGCATCCTCGGTGGCTCCTCCACCGGCACCCTGCTGGCGGCCGCGCTGAAGTACTGCCGCGAGCAGACCGTGCCCAAGAAGGTACTGGTGCTGGTATGCGATACCGGCAACAAGTATCTGTCCAAGATGTACAACGACTACTGGATGCTGGACAACGGCTTCCTGCAGCGCCCGCAGCACGGCGACCTGCGTGACCTCATCCTGCGCCCGTACAGCCAGCGCGACACCGTGGTGGTGGGCCCGAAGGACCTGCTGACCACCGCCTACCAGCGCATGAAGCTGTATGACGTGTCGCAGCTGCCGGTGATGGAAGGCAACCAGCTGGTTGGCATCATCGACGAGAGCGACGTGCTGCTGCACGTGTACGGCGACGAAGTCCGGTTCCGTGATCCGGTGTCGGTGGCGATGGTCAGCAAGCTGGACCGGCTGGACGTCAACTCGCCGATCGAGGCGCTGCTGCCGGTGTTCGACCGCGGCCAGGTGGCGATCATTACCGACGGCGAGGTGTTTCTCGGTCTGATCACCCGCATCGACCTGCTGAACTACCTGCGTCGCCGGGTTCAGTAAAAAGTGAACTGGGGTGTCAGCGTGTTCGGATCTTCGAATATTTGAGGCGGAAATGCAGAACAGCATGCATGCGGACTACACACCGGTGACGCAACATCGCCTACTGGGTGAGCTGCTGGTGGAACGTCAACTAGTCTCTACAGGGGATGTGCAGAAGGCGCTCTCATTCCAGGCGCAGTTCGGCGGCAGGATCGGTAGCGTTCTGGTAAGACTTGGAGCGTTGTCGGAAGACAGCCTGGTGCCGGTGCTTTCCGAGCAATTGGATATTCCGATGCTTGCCGGTGACGAGTGGCCGGCCGGTGGTGAAGGCGTGCGCTCGACACTGTCTGATGCAGGCTGCAGTTTGGACTGGTGGCTGGACAACGGTATTGTTGCTTGGCAGGTCGAGGAGAAGGGGGTTCTTGCTGTGGCGCGTGACCCTCTTGATCCTTCAGTGAACGAAGCCCTGGACAAGGCATTCGGGCAAACATGGGCTTGGCGTCTGGCCAGATCCCAGGAAACGGAAAGGCTTATCGATATGGTCGGCAATTCCCGCTCACGTGGGGATATGGGTCTGGATGATGACGTGAGCCACCTTCGTGAACTCGCGGAGGAGGCGCCTGTCATAGAGCTGGTCAACAATATCCTTGCCCAAGCGATGGATCAGCGTGCCTCTGACATCCATATCGAGCCAGAGGAAGCGGTATTCAATGTTCGCATGCGTACGGATGGGATACTCCATACACGCATGGTGCTTCCGGCGAGTCGTTATCCGGCGGTCGCTTCCCGAGTGAAGCTGATTTCAGGAATGGATATCGCAGAACGTCGTCTGCCACAGGACGGGCGTCTGAGTGTCCGCGTGAGCGGGCAGGAAGTGGATGTGCGTGCTTCGGCGGTTCCTGCTGTTCATGGAGAGTCGATCGTGTTGCGCCTGTTGCCCAAGGAAAGGAAGGATCTGAGCCTTGAGGGGCTGGGTTTTTCTCCGCCTGATCTGGCGCTGTTCCGGACTTGGGTTGCGGAGCCCCATGGCGTCATTCTGGTAACCGGCCCCACCGGCTCGGGAAAATCGACGACGCTCTACGCCACGCTGGAGGAAATGAACCAGCGCGATCGCAAGATCATCACTGTCGAAGATCCGGTGGAATACGAGGTGGATGGCGTTACCCAGATACAGGCCAACTCGGACATCGGGTACACCTTTGCACGCGCGTTGCGCGCCATCCTTCGCCAAGACCCTGACGTCATCATGATTGGTGAAATCCGCGATTTGGAAACGGCTGAAATCGCGGTCCAGTCATCGCTCACCGGCCACCTGGTACTTTCCACTCTGCACACCAACGACGCAGTGAGTGCGTTCACCCGTCTGGTCGATATGGGCGTGGAGCCATTTCTTATCGCCACCAGCGTGCGCGCTGTGCAGGCGCAGCGATTGGTGCGTCGCTTATGCCCGCACTGCTGTCGGCCGACGGTGGTGCTGCCGGTGTTTGAACAGATGGCCGGTTCCCTTGTCGATGAGGGCAGCGAGGCAAACTGGAAAGAGGCGGTTGGCTGTCCGCGCTGTCAGGGCACCGGATATCGCGGCCGTCTGGGTATCTATGAGCTGGTGGATGTGACGCCTGAGCTGCAGGAGTTGGTCATTGCAGGCGCGACCGCTGAGAAGATGCGCGGTCTTGTCAATGCCCAAGGTGGCAGAACCCTGCGCGACGATGGCCTGCTCAAGGCGCGCGCGGGGCTGACGACCGTGGAAGAAGTAGTGCGTGTCACCGGCGGCATGACTGCCGATGAGTGACATGTCGCAATATCGCTACGAAGCGCTGGACCGCAGTGGCAACACGCTGACTGGCGCCTTGGATGCTTCTTCCGAAGCGGATGCGGCGCGGCGCCTTGCAGCGATGGGCTTGACGCCCTATACGTTGAAGGAAATAAAGAGCGGGCGTTCGTTTTCCAGCCGGCGCAAGGTCGCTTCCATGCGTGAACTGCAACTGGTGCTGCAGGAATTCACCGCGTTGCTGGAAGCCGGGGTTGGACTGGTGACTTGTCTCTCGTCCTTGGCCAAGTCCAGCCACCATCCCTCTTTGACCGGCGCTTTCGCTTCGATGGAAAAAGCTGTGCGGCGCGGCGAAAGCTTCAGTGTCGCGCTGCGCGAGTCCAAACTGCCGATCCCCGAGTACATGCACCAGTTGATGCAGGCTGGCGAAGCGACCGGTCGCATGGCCGAATCGATGCGCGGAGGCGTTCGCCAGTTCGAATATGACCAGCGGGTCCGTCAGGAAATGGCCGGTGCGATGATTTATCCGGCAGTGCTGATGCTGTCCGGCGTGGGTGCGGTCGGCATCATTTTCATGTGGGTTGTGCCCCGCTTTGGCGGCCTGTTGACCCAGCATGGAGAGAGCATGCCTGCACTTTCCCGTTGGGTCATCAGTACCGGTGTGTGGCTCAGTTCGCATGCCTGGTGGGTTGCCGGTGCCATTATCACCGTTGCCGCAGCGCTTCGAGCGCTGTACAGCCTTCCGGGTGTCAGGGAAAAGCTGGCGGAAAGCCTTGTCAGGTTGCCGGTTATCGGCGAATGGGTGCTGGAAGCGGAAGTCGGCCGCTGGGCCAGCACTCTGGCGGCGCTGTTGGAAGGCAAGGTCGAGCTGGTACGGGCGCTGGGGTTGTCGGCGGCTGCGGTACGCTTCGGCTTTCTGCGCAACCGGCTTTCAGCCGTGGTCAAGGGTGTCAAGGGCGGCATGACGCTGTCGGCGGCGTTGCGCGAGCATCGCGCACTCAATCCCACTGGTTATGATCTTGTGGCAGTGGGTGAGGCCAGTGGCGAATTACCCAAGCTGCTATCGGCTCTGGCCGGGCTGTATGAGGTTACCGGGCGAGACCGCATCAAGCGCATCCTTCAGCTGGTCGAGCCGTTGGCAATTATTCTTATTGGCGTGGTGGTTGGTGTGATCATGACGGCGATCATTCTTGCGATCACGAGCGTAAATGATGTCCCTCTATAGAAATTCGGAGAAGAAGATGAAGGTGCGCGGATATCGACGCATGCGTGGTTTTACCTTGTTGGAAATGCTGGTGGTTCTGGTGATTATCGGGCTTATCGCGAGTCTGGTCGGGCCGCGCTTGTTCAGCCGGGTGGACAGCTCGAAGGTGCAGGTTGCTGAAACCCAGACCCGCCTCCTGCGTGGAGCTATCGAGACTTACCGCCTGGAAGTGGGGCGTCTGCCAACCGCCGAGGAAGGGCTGGCCGTGCTCTCTACTGCGCCGGCGGATGATCGTTCCCGAGCGCGCTGGCGCGGTCCTTACCTGGATGAAAAGGTTCCTGCCGACCCTTGGGGAAATCCTTACCAATATGCCATCCCGGGGCGCGACGGAATGCCGTTTGCGATTTACTCCTTTGGAGCCGATGGCAAGGCCGGTGGCGAAGGCAATGACGCAGATGTCGGCTTCCTGCCGCAGGGCCAGTGATATTCCGGCCGGGCGGTCGACTTCAGGCAGAGGCTTTTCGTTGCTGGAGTTGCTGGTCGTCCTTGCGTTGATTTCGTTCATGACTGCCCTGGTGGCCCCACGCCTGAAAAACACGGTCGATGCCATCAGTCGCAGTGGTGAGCGTGCCGATGCGGTAAGGCAGCTGGAGCGCTTGCCGTTACTGGCGCGGCTGTATGGCACACCTATCACGCTCGACAAAGGGCAGGCGCTGAGCATGCACGGTCTTGAGCTGCCACAAGGCTGGAGCGTTCGCGCGGTAGACGGGCTGCAAGTTGCTGCCAACGGCTACTGCATCCCGGCGCTACTGGATGTCACCACTCCGGAGGGGGATGACCGCTGGATGCTGGGCACCCCCGATTGCAGGATTTCTGATGCACCGCCCTGAGTGGTCCCGAGGTTTCTCTCTTTTGGAAGCGATCGTCGCGCTGGCGATCGTCGCCACCGCGGGTTTGGCCCTGTTCGCCGCGATGAACCAGTCCATCCAGATGGCGTTGAGGGCCGAGAACGCGCGCAAGAGCGACACCGCCATGCGTAATGCCCTAGCGTGGATGGAGGTTGTGAATCCCGGGCAGACGCCCAGTGGTGAAAAGCGTCTGGGCGGCATGGTGATGGAGTGGAAATCCGAGCCTGTCGAGCCGCCGCGTGACGCGATGACCGGTTATATGCAGGCCGGCCTCTATCAGATCGGCCTGTACGACATGACCGTGGATGTCCGCGGCGAGGAAGGTGTCTCGGCCTCCTTCCATTTGCGCAAGGTGGGATATAGGCAGGTCCGGGAGCCGGCGCAGCTATGAGGTTGCTGGCAAAAATCCGTCCGGCCACGCGTCAGCAAGGCTTCACCCTGCTCGAAGCAATCGTCACGCTGGTGATCGTATCGATGCTGGTCACCGTCCTGATGCAGGCGCTGGGGCAGGCCATGAGCCTGCGTACGCGCCTGTTGCGTTTTGAAGGTGAAAATCGCGTCGCCGGATTGCAGGAAGCCTGGTTCCGGGAAACGGTGGCGGGTCTCCAGCGCGATCTGGAGGAACAGGGCGAGGGGACGCTGGGTACCCGTGATTTGATGCAATATTCGACACCCTCTCCATTGGCCGCACAGGGCTTTTCCGGCGTGCGCTGGTGGCTGGATGGGGGGCGACTGCACTATGCCGATACCCGGGTAACCGACGTCGTGGTCATCGAGGGGCCGCTGAGTGACGCGGCCTTCTCCTACTTGGACGAAACCGGCAACTGGGTGGACGAGTGGAAATGGAAAGACCACAAATTCCCACCGAAGATGATCCGTTTTACCGCCCGTACCGGCCGCGGCACGCTCGATTGGCTGGTTCCGATCATGGCCGACGGGCTGGATCCTGAAAAATTGAAACTGGACGAGGTCGGCAGCAGTGGCATTTGACCGTTCACCCGGGAGGCCTCGCCCGGAAGGTTTCATTCTGGCCGTCACCCTGTGGATTCTGGCCGGCATCACCATCGCTGTGGCGCTGATGACGTTGTGGGCTGTTTCCCAGGTGCAGGATGCGCAGGTCGCGCGCGCGCAGTTCGAGGACGAAGCCTCGCTGTATGAAACCCGCGACACCCTGCTGTATATCATCGCCACCCGGGAAAAGACCCTCGCCGGGCAGCCAACCCGCGCCCTGGGCGAGGACGAGTTGGCCTACCGCCGGCTCAGCGAATTTGGCGGACTCTCCCGCGATCCGGTGGGCGGCGAGCTGCAACTTGATGGGAGTCCTTATCAGGGGCTTGGCAGTGCCGCGTTTTCAATACAGGATGAAGCGGGGCTGTTTCCGATGGCGTGGCCGGGTCCGGAGGATCTGAACCGGTTCCTCCGCCTGTATGGCATCCCTTCCGAGCGCTGGCCCCGTCTGCGCGACACCCTGCTGGACTATATCGACCCGGATGACCTGAACCGCGTCAACGGCGCTGAAGCCCGCGACTACGAACGGGAACAGCGCAAGCCACCGCCCAACCGCCGCATGCTGGCGCCGGGCGAGTTGGCTATTGTGATGGGATGGGACAGTCTGCCGCCGGCGACGCTGGCCGCCATGATCGACCACATCACCCCGTACTACGCGGGAGGCATCAATCCCAACACCATGCCGGAGGAGCTGCTGCCGCTGCGTATTCCCGGCTGCCCTGAAACCTGCCGGCGTCTGGTCGAGCAACGGCGTCTGCGACCCTTTACCTCGACTTACGATCTGCAGGAGCGTCTGGCCATCCGGGTGCCGGGTGATGACGCGCTGGATTACCGGTATGTGGCCGACGACACTCTGCGTATCACGCTGTGGCGGCGTACGGGCGCGGCCTGGCGGATGCATGTAAGATTGACGCCCCTTGCGGACAAGCAAGGTCCTTGGTCGATTCTGGCCGCCTACCCAATTGCCCATCCCTCACATAATGAACCTGTGGAACAGACTGGCAGCCCTTTGTTTGCCGACAAGACGCCTGGTAAATGACGAACAGGGAGAAGTTTTGCGTGGCGGGCCGCTGGGGGGCCAGCAATGGATAGTGGGACGCGGCGAGTGCCAGTACCGGCGCGAGGATCTGCAGGCATTGCCTGCCCGTAAACGCCTGCAGGCCGGCAAGCTGGCCGAGGCGCGGCACAAACCTTCGCCCTCCGCACTCTCTTATGTGGCGTGGACGGGCGGCATCGCCCATTTCTGGTTCTGGATGGCGCCTGGCGAAAGCGATGCTGCTGGCGAGCGCCGCTGGATACCGGAAAGCCTGCTGCTGGCACCTCCTGCCGCCGATGGCGTGCGCCTGCTCAGGCTCGCCAAAGGGTACGAAGCGCAAAGCTGGCGCAATGGCATGCTGGTCAGCAGCCAGTGGTGGGAGCAACTGCCGACGGGCGAGGCATGGTTGCGGTTTGTCCGCTCCACCGGGCTGGATCCGGCTGCCCTGCAGGAAGTTCCTGAGCCCCTCTCATTGCCGTGGTCGTCCCGGCCGTGGGGCGAAATGGGTCGTGCGCAGCGCCTGATGGCCTTGTTCGACGAAAAAACGGCGTGGTTGCTGCTGTTTGCCGCACTCGCCGCAGGACTGGCATGGCAGGTCTCCGCGCTGCTGCGCTGGCAGCTGGCCAGTGACCAGTTGTCTGTCCGCGTGGAACGCCTGCGCACGGAAGTAGGTCCGCTGCTAGCCGCGCGGGAACGCGCCGAACAGGCCCAGGCCGACCTGGAACATCTGGCTGCACTGCGCACGCCCAATGACGACTATGTGCTGATGGCCGAGGTGGCCGCGCACCTGCCCGACGGCAGCACCTTGCGTACCTGGCGACGGGAGGCGGACAAACTGCAGGCCACCGTGCACAGCAGCGAAACCGATCCACGCGCCTTTGTCCTCGCCTTCGAAGGCGATGCCCGCCTGTCCGATGTCGCCGTGAGGCCCTTGCTCAATGGCGCCATGCAACTGGCGTTCGAGCTGCCTGCGGTATCGGAACTGGCCCCGGAGGCGAAGGAAGAAGGCCATGAGTAACCTCAACCGTCTGCAGCAGCTGCGCACCGAATGGCGCAACACCCCGCGACTGCGCTACGGCGGCATGGTGATCGCCGCCATCCTCGGCATGCAGGGGCTTTTCATGCTGTCCGACCAGGTGCACAAGTGCATGAGCGCCTATGCCGACGACATGGAAATGCTGACCCGGCTCGAAGGTGTGCGCAAGGAAACCTGGTGGCCGGAGCGTGCGGCCAAGACTGCCGAGCTGCTTCAATCGGTTACCGACCGGATTCCGGAAGTCACCGGCAAGGGCATGGCCCAGGCCGAGTCGCAGGCATGGCTCACCGCGCTGGGGGCCGAGCAGAAAATGAACGAGCCCAAGGTGAAGGTGGAAGATACCGTCGACGTGGAGGGCTACCCCGACATGTGGCAGGTGATCTCGCGGCTGGAGGGCAATTTGCCAGCCCATGGCCATGAGGCCTTCATGCGCGCGTTGGCCGAGGCCATGCCATGGACCCAGGTGGAACGGATCGAAGTCGGCGAGGGCGATACCCCGCGTGTCACCGTGACGTTCCGCAGCTACTACCGCAAAGCCGTGGCCGGTGCCGATACCGCGTCGCATCCGGCGTCCAGCCGGCAGGACAGCGCCACTCCTACCAATCCCGATGCGGCGGATCTGGCCCGATGAAATCCCACGTGCGTACCCTTGTCGTGATCCTGCTGGCCCTGGTCGTGGGCGGGCTTTCCAACTATTGGCTGGGTGCCGCGCCGGCTGCGGTGCAGCCGCTGCGGTTGCCTGCACAGGCATGGAGCGATGGCTGGAGTGGCGATACCGATCTGCTCGCTGTCAGCGCGCTCTGGCAGGAACGCGCGCCGTGGGGCGCTTTGCCGCCGCCCCCGGCGGAGGCGGCCCCGCCTCCGCCACCACCGCCAGTGCCGGTAGGCGTCTCCAAGGATGGTCGCAACTACACCGCCATCTTCCAGGTCAACGGTACCGGTGTGGTACGCCTGCGCGCAGGCGCACGCTTGCCGGAAGGCGGCCACGTGCTGCAGGTAAACGGTCGCCGGGTGGTCTGGCTCGATGCCGACGGCAAACGCCAGCAGCGCGAAATCTTCAATGAATTCCAAGGTGGACAATGATTCTTCCGCGCGCGGCACGGGCTCGAATCATTTGGACCAGCGCACTTTTGCGCATGTTTTGAACAGGATGAGTACCCGCATGATCAATCGGTCGCATGAGGCCCCGGCGCGCAACCGGCAGTCTGCCGCACGCGTTTTTCTGGGGGCCTTCCTGCTCAGTCTGCTGGCCGGTTGTGCCAGTACCGCTGTGAGGTTCCCCGAACCCCTGCGCCCGCCCAAGCAGGGGCAGGCCGGTTCCGAGGTGCTTGAAGGAGCGGAAGCGGCTACCCGCAAGCGGCCGCTGGTCGAAGAAGGCCCGGTGCTGGCGCCATCCCGTGGCACCACTTCAACGGCGGAGGCCACTCCGGCGCCCAGCCCGGTGCCGCAGGTCATCCCGCGCAAGCGCCAGGTGGCCCTCGTGCTGGAAGGTGTTTCCATCGAGTCCTTCATCAATGTCGTGTTCGGCATGGAGCTGGGCTTCGGCGTGCAGATCGACCAGTCCCTGCGTAATCGCCCGGAATTGCTCAGCCTGAGCCTCACCGAGCCGCAGTCTCCCGCCAAGGCTTACACCATCGCGCAGGAAGTGCTGGGCGCCTATGGGGTGAAGATCAACGAGCTGGGGGGCGTGTTGCGCTTCCAGCCCGTCAGCCAGGGGCAGGGGGGCGGTGACTTGCCTGCCTTGCTTGCCACCCGCTCTTTGCCGGATGTGCCGGCGGGCCAACGCACCGTGTTTGTGGCCATGCCGCTGGAGGTTTCCCAGCCCGGCGCGGTGGCTGGGCAGGTGCGCAGCCTGTTTGGTAGCCATCAGGTCAACTTCACCGAGTTGATCGAGGCCAATGCGCTGCTGATCAGCGGCCCGGGCGATGCCGTGCGTGCCGCCATGAGCGCGGTCATGGTGTTGGATGGCGGTGGTCTGATCGGCAAGCGCTCGCTGCGCATCAATCCGCTCTATGTGCCTGCCGACCTGCTGGCCCGCGATCTGCGCGAGGTGCTGGCCGGGCAGGGTATCGCGGTCAAGACTGGCCCGGGCAGCAACGGCGTGGTCTCGTTCGTGCCGGTGTCCTCGGCCAATGCCCTGCTGGTGTTCAGTGAATCGGAAACCGCGCTCAAGGCGGCGCAGGAGTGGGCCGATCGCCTCGACCAGCCCAGCGAGGACAGTGCCGGTGGTGGCATGTATCTGTACGCGGCACGGCATACCACGGTGGAGACGCTGTTGCCGGTGCTTCAGGCCTTGCTCGGCGGGGGTACGGGCGGCACGCCGCCGCGCACCGCTGCAGGTGCCGGGCCGGGCCAGCAGGCCGCATCCGGTGGCGAGATGGGTGCCTCGCGCAACGGCGGCAATACGGGCGCCGCGGGCGCAACCAGCATCAGCACCGCGGGCGGACAGGTGGCCATCGATCCCATCCGCAACGTCATCGTCTTCCAGGGCGAAGCACAGCGCTGGCGCGCCATCCAGGGCGTGCTGGCGCGGCTGGACCAGCCGGCCCGGCAGGTGGTCATCGAGGTCACCGTGGCCGAGGTCACCATGACCGATGAATTCAGCCACGGCATCGAATGGGCGCTGCGCAATGTCAGCGTCAACGGCATGTCCGGCCCGGTCACGGCCCTGCAGGGGCTGGCCGGTACCGGTGGTGGCGGGCTGGTCTGGCAGGGCGTGTCCTCGTCGGGGCAGGTCAAGGCGCTCCTCAACCTGTTCGCCAAGGACAGCCGTGTTTCCATCCTGTCCACGCCGCGCATTCTGGTGAAAAGTGGCGAGTCGGCCAGTATCGATGTCGGTACCGAAGTGCCGATCATCACCAGCCAGGCCACCGCGTCGGATCTGCCCAGTACCGGTGGCAACAGCTCCATCCTGCAGTCCGTGCAGTACCGCAAGACCGGTGTGCTGCTGGATATCGAGGCGGTGGTGCATTCCGGCCAGCGCGTGGACCTGAAGATCAGCCAGGAGGTCAGCGAGGCCACCCCCACCGACACCAGCGAGATCTCCTCGCCCAGTGTGTTCAGCCGCAAGCTCAACACCAGCCTGAGCCTGGCCGACGGTGAAAGCACCCTGCTCGGTGGGCTGATCTCCAGCACCCGCAGTGACGGCAAGACCAAGGTGCCGTTGCTGGGCGATATCCCGATCCTGGGCAAGGCCTTCCAGAGCGCCAAGCGCAGCGGTACCCGTACCGAGCTGCTGATGCTCATCACCCCGTATGTGGTGGAGGATGCCGCGCAGACCCGGGCCATCACCGACGCCATCCGCGCCCGCTTCGGTGCGGCCGAACGTCGGCGTGGCGGGGGCGGGCGCCCCGCGGGCGCAGAGGCGTTGCCGGAGGCAATTCCTGTGCCCGAGCCCGGTTCAGATTCGGCGGTTTCGCCCTCTGTTCCCTGAAGTGGAATACATTGCTCGCCCCGTATTTAAGACTATTGACGCTTGCTTAACGCCCACCTATAGTGCGGCGTTACTGGGGACTGCGCACTGTTTGGAGTATGCGCAGAACGGGGCCAAGGGGCGAATCAGGGGAATTCCCGGGGTTGCTTCTAGGTACCAAGTGCCGGCGCCGGCACGTGCATGCGAACGGCGCGTGGTGTCCAGTAACGCTGTTGTATACAAACAACAAACCTAAGCTTAGGAGTTTTACTTAAATGATGAACAAGAAGGTTCTCGTCGCCGCCATCGTGGGTGGCCTGTTTGCTGGCAACGCTGCCGCTGCCGATCTGTCGGCTGCAGGTGGTGCCGTCCCGGCGTACTTCGCCAAGGAAATCATTGCTACCCCGGCTGCCCCGGCTGAGTTGGGTACCAGTGCGGCTGGCGCCACGCTGGACTGGAAGATCGGCTACAACTTCTCCAACAACGAAGTGCGTTACGCCCGCGTCGAGTGCTCGGACAACATCGAATTCGATGCTGCTTCGACCGTGGAACTCAGCACCCCGGCGCACGGCAATATTGGTGCCATCAATGGTCTGGGTACCAACGTTCTGACCTTCTCGCTGACCTCGGTTGGCAGCGATCTGGTTGGTACCGACACCCTGACGCTGAAGGGTGACCACAGCGTCACCAGCACCGACAGCGACGTGAGCTGCACGGTTGCCCTGTATGACCTGCCGTCGCAGGCGCAGAACGGCGGCACTGCCGGCCTGATCCAGAACACCAGCTTCAGCGGCGCGTACCTGTCGTTCGCTCCGAGCTATGAGCTGGTCGTCACCCCGACCACCCATGTTGCCGACGTCGAATCCACCCCGACCTTCAGCAAGTTCGTTATCAATGGTCTGGTCACCCCGGCTGCTGGCGTGGCAAACATCGGTCACAACACCCTGGCTCTGCGTCTGCGTGACCCGGATGGTCCGGGCGGCAGCGTTGCGGCGACCCGTGGTAAAAATGGTGTTATTTTCACCAATCTGAATCAGATCCTGGGCGCTGGTACCAACCTGCTGGTTGATGGTGATTACAGTCTGGTCGCCACTGCAGGTGCTGATCCGTTTGATGCGGCAGCTCTTGCTCGCGTCAAGCTGAGCAACGGCGGTGTCCTGGGTGCCGGTGCCTCTGCCCTGACCGCAACCCGTGCAACCTTCAAGGGTAATCCCCCCGCAAAACCAGCGCAGTGAGAAGTAGAAGTTTTCGAAGGAAAATTT